>JAQZBT010000053.1 GCA_029237755.1 Candidatus Saccharimonadota bacterium | reverse complement strand
CATGATGGCATTATCAACTATTTCCATTGTGGTTATCGACAGGGTGTCGGCGGCCAGGACGAGACCAAGTGCTGTGCCAAGCGCTACGCCGGCCTTTAGTACAGGTATAAGTGAGAGCGTATAGCCGAAAAGGAAGGCTAAAGTGACGGATACGGCGATCGTCAGGCCGGCAGACCAGCCGAGGCTTGTGCCCAGGATGAGGCCGATGATCTCGCCGATGGCACAGCCGGTCAGACAATGGAGGGTGGCGCTGGCAGCGGCTTTGTCGCTCGATTCAGTGTGCATCTGTTATTCCCTTTTCACCTCTTAGTCTATAGTGGGACGGTAGTATTGTCGCTGGCGCGACCTGCCCCTCCCCTCTTTTCACTCATTTCCCAATGAGCTTAGGAGTCGGGGCTAGCCGAACCAGTGGTGTTCTAATCCTACGATCGTGACCTCTCATTAGAAAAGGCAGGAGACATACTCCTGCCTTTTCTCTGGCTGGGACGGTAGGATTGTCGCTGACGCGACCTGCGCCTCGTCATCTTTTATCCATTTCCAATGAGCTTATGTCTCGGCGCTAGCCGAACTCGCGACGTTCGAATCCTACGTGTCACTAACGAAAGAAATAGCAGGACACGAGGTCCTGCTATTTCTCTGGCTGGGACGGTAGGATTCGAACCTACGGTACACGGGACCAAAACCCGTTGCCTTACCACTTGGCTACGTCCCATTGGCAATCCGCCAAACATACCGAAAGAGGCGGATTAACTCAACAATGATAGCGCAGTCGGGCGGTGATGACAATCGTGAGAGAATGTGTCGTGATTGCGTCAGACTTCGAACTGCTTGTCGAGTTTTTCCATCTTCTTGGCGATGATCCAGTAGTTGAGAGTCTGCTTGACTAGGCGCTCAAATTCGGGCAAGTAGTGCTCCGGCAGGACCGCAAAAGCGTTCAGGTTTTCCTTTTTGTGCTGAACGTACTCATCGAAGGCAATGGTGAACTTTTCCTGGCAGGCCTTGTTGGCGCACTCGCAATACATCTCCAGCACAAAATCCTTGGGAAATTCTTTGGGCGATAATCGGCCCGCCGCAGTCGTGACTTTGCGGTTGGCGTGTTCAATCTGTTGTTCGTTTTCGAATATCTTGTTCATGGCGTTACTTGGCCAGGTATTCGTTGACGCGGACGACTATATCCTGGGGTGTGAGTTGCGATTTGATGAGGTAGTCGAGCACGCCGAGGGCTTTAGCCTGGTTGATTTCCTTGGTGGACGACTTGTTGCTCATGATGACGGTTTTGGCGCGGGGCGGTGACTTGTAAGCGGCGAGAAATTCGAGGCCGGTCATGCGGGGCATGATCATATCGAGCAGGATGATGTCGGGGTCGACGGTTTTGGCCAACTGAAGGCCCTCCACGCCGTCGCTGGCGGTATGCACGGTGAAGCCTTCCATTTCGAGCTTAGTCGCGTAGATTTCGCGCAGGAGCTCGTCATCTTCAACGATCAGTACTTTACTCATGAGCCGCTTGTAGCCTAGACATCTTATTTCCAAAATCCTCGATCATCTGCCGGTCTTCCGTGAGGAGACCCAGAGTGACCTTGGTCCATTCGATGAGTTTAGGGATGTCCTCAACTGCGAGTTCCTGGGGTGTCTTGTTGAGGTGGAAGGTAATTTGGCGGGCTACGAAGCGTTCAGCGGCTGGGCCGAGGTACTCTTCGGTGATAGCGGTAACTTCTTGGTATAGGGCGTCAGTCATGGTCATGCTCGTTTTCCGGTCATTGGGTGGCTTCTAACTTGGCTAACTTGCGGGCTCCATTTGCAACCAGGAAGAATCCGGTGGCATACAGGATCATCAAGGCATAGAGAATGAGGAGGATGGCGCCGATCTGGAGGGTGGCGAGGTACTTAGCGGAGAAGTTGAGAAGCTGGAGGCTGATAGAGAACCCTATCACTACTATCAAACCGCGCACAAGATTGACGAGGGCGGAGCGGTAGAGCACTCCTTTGACGTGACGGGCGTACTTGGAGATGTTGATGAGGGCGGCGACGCCCATGAACCAGGCGGAGAGAAACGGCACGATGAGCGTGAAGAGGAGTATGTTGTGCGGGACTATAGAAGTCGCGGTGCGACCGGCGGCGGCGCCGTCCAGGATCGGCGCGGTGGCGAACTGGAGCACGAACAGGAACGCGAATACAGAATAGGCTGCGACGATCCAGGCCGTTCCGCGGGTCCAGGTAGTGAAGCCGGCGATATCGCGCAACAGGTGTGAGCCGCGGTAGATGAGAAAGAACGCGATCAGGCTGAAAAAGGGCGCGAGATGGTCTCGTATGATCACCAGGGGCGCAAAGACGCTGGTTCCGGCGAAGAAGGGTGTGGTGGCGCTGAGAACCGAATTGAGTATCAAGTACCCGATGGTCCAGAGTAGTCCATTAGCAATCAGGTCAATGGCCTTGGATTCCTTACCTCCGGCGATCAGGGCGGAATAGTTCTTGAAGGCGACAGCGCCGCGCATGGCGAGCAGCCAGATGAGATGGATAGGTACGATGATAGTCAGGCGCAGCAGGAGCAGGGCGGAATCAGAAAGTTGGAAGCGGCGGTTGGATATCTCGGGAGCAAATAGTGTGAGCAATGCATAGACGAGCCAGGCCAGTACAACGGCGGCGTAGGCGTAGCGTCCAAACTTCCAGCGCGGGGCGGTCTTGATGGCCGGGGCGGCAGCGGTCTGAGTGGTCATGAGGGAGCGCTCCATTTTAAGGGCAAGCATACAGTAAACTGGCTACCTTTGCCCGCTCGCGACTCGACCGAGAGTTTGCCGTTGTGTAGTTCAATGATGCTTTTGGTCAGAAATAGGCCCAATCCCGTGCCGCCAACCTTTGATGACATCTCATTGGGTAGGCGCGTAAATTTCGTAAAGATGTTGGGGAGATCTTCTTCGGGGATGCCCACGCCTTGGTCGATGACTTGGAGCCGCGCGAATTCCTTCTGACGGTCAAGCTCAACTTTGATGAATGTACCGGGTGGCGAATACTTGCTGGCATTGCCGATCAGGTTGTCGATGGCCATGCGCATCTTTTGGACATCTGCCAGTACTTTCACCTGTGAGTCGCAGTCGAGTTTGATGGACTGGTCTTTTTGGCGTAGCGAATCGATGTGGTCGGATACGGCCTCATTGAGCAGATGGGCCAGGTCGGTGTACTCGAGGTCGAGCTCCATGCGGCCGGCATCGACGAGAGCAACGTTGAGCAGGTCCTCGATGACCTGGAGCTGGCGGTTGTTTGACTGGATGGCCTTCTCGACGTATTTGAGTTGAACAGTCGTGAGCGGGCCGAAGTCGCCGCTGGCCAACATCGCCAGGATGGATTTGACGGCCGTGGCCGGGGTGCGAAGTTGGTGCGAAGCCAATGAGACGAATTCGTCTTTGGCGACGTCGAGCTGCTGCTCTTTGGTGAGGTCGCGGAAGACTTCGATCGCGCCGGTCGGGACGTCGCCGATAATGATCGGCGAGACGTTGATGTGAACAGGCATCACTGCCCCGTTCTTGGTCTGATAGTAGGAGTACGAGGTAACAGTGCGTCCGGTGGTGAGGGCTTTGATGATAGGTCGGCGCAGCGATTGCATCGGGCGGCCGCTCTGGTCAACAGCGATGATGGACTTGGGCATCCATTTACCAACAAGATCACCCTCCTGGTAGCCTAGGGCCTTGAGGGCGTAAGAGTTGATCGTGGTAATCGTGCCATGCTCGTCGGTAACAATCAGTCCTTCGCCGAGGCTGTTGAGCATAGCCTCGATTCTGACCTGGTACGCGTGCTGTTGAGCATCAAATCCCACGGAGCTGGGCACACTGGAACTCACTGATTCGCTCAAGCTTCACTTCTCCCCACATCACAGACAATAAAGACATGTAATCCTTGTCGTGTAAGTTTACCGAGAGCTCGGGAGCTCTATCGTGAGCATAACCCACAAGCAATGGCGTTTGATAGATGTGGAAATTTTGGAGCATGCGCCATATTCAGTGGACGCTAGAAGCTGCTGCGGCGCCAACGGGGTCCGTTGGGGGTGTCTGAGACCTCCAGGCCCTGCTTGGCCAATTGGCTGCGGAGCTTGTCGGAGGCGGGCCAGTCTCTGGCGTCGCGGGCGGTTTCACGTTCGGCGATGAGGACTTTCTGGGGAGCGGTGATGTCGGGGCGGCCGGAGAGGTTGAGAGCCAGGAGCTCATCAAGGCCGGCGGTGAGGCGGTCGAAGTCTTCGGCGTCGAGGGTCATGCCGGGGGCGAGCTTGGAGACGTAGCGGAAGAGGATGGCCAGGGCTTCTGTGGTGCCGAGGTCGTCGGCGAGGGCGGTAGTGACGGATTCGAGGAACTTGTCGATCTCGTCATCGGGCAATCGCACAGCTGCGAGATTGGCCTGGTGTTTGAGGTCGGCCCAGCCGTAGAGATTGAGGAGAGTGTTTTGGGCGGCCTCGAGGGATTCCCAGGTGAAGTTTAGCTCGGAGCGGTAGTGGGCCTGGAGGTAGAGCAACCTGAGCGCGAGCGGGTGGAAGCCCTTGTCGGTGATGTCCTTGAGAGTATACGAGTTGTTTTTCGACTTCGACATCTTCGTGTTGTCGACGAGAATGAACTCGTTGTGGATCCAGTAGTTGGCCAGGGGGTGGCCGAAGGCGGCTTCGGTCTGCGCCATCTCATTGGGATGGTGGGTGCCGATGTGGTCGACGCCGCCAGTGTGGATGTCGATGGGGTCGCCCAAAGTGCCATGGATGATGGCCGAGCACTCAAGGTGCCAGCCCGGGAAGCCTTGGCCCCAGGGGCTGGGCCAGTGCATGGTGTGGTCTTTGTAGCGGCCGACGGTGAAGAACCAGACGGCGAAGTCATAGGGGTGGTGCTTCTCTTTGTCGGTGACGACTTCGTCTCTCGCGGCTACTTCTTTGTCGGCGAGTTTTTGGCCGGAGAGCTCGCCGTAGCTGGCGAGTTTGGTGACGTCGAAGTAGATGGCCTGCTCGGTTTGGTAAGCGTAGCCCTTTTCTAAAAGGGCCTCGACCATCTTTATCTGCTCGTCGATAAACTCGGTGGCGCGGGCGTAGGTGTCGTGGTATTTGGGGCTTTTGTAGGAGTTGGGAGCTTGGACGTTGAGGGCCGCCATGTCTTGCTTGAAGGCATCGGTGTAGTGCTCGGCGACTTCCCAGACAGTCTTGCCCTCTCTGGCGGCGCCCTTCTCGAGCTTGTCCTCGCCTTCGTCAGCGTCTGATACAAGATGGCCGACGTCGGTGATGTTCATGGTGTGCTTCACTTCGTAACCGGTGGCCGTGAGGGCGCGGCGAAGGGTGTCGTTGAAGACGGCGTTGCGCAGGTTGCCGATGTGGTAGTAGTTGTAGACCGTCGGGCCGCAGGTGTAGAGCGTGGCGGTCTTGGGCTGTTGCGGTTTGAAGTTTTGGACTTGGCGGTGGAGGGTGTTGTAGAGGCGCATGTTGGGTTCACTTTATCATAGCGGCGGTAAACGGTGCGTGGGGTGTAGCCATACCATGTGGCAGCGGGGACTGGCAAGAGACAGGGCGCAGATGGGACGGGCACGAGACAGGGCGCAGATGGGACAGGCACGAGACAAGGCGCAGATGGGACAGGCACGAGGCGAGAATGCAGCTATACCATAATTTTCCGAAACGCCTGACAGGGCGCCCTGTGAAGAGTTTTCGCGATTTATGGGGTAAGCCGCTGCATTGGCGTGACCACCACCGTCGAATTGCTCGGCGATGGGCGCGGCCAGACCGATGGTGGATCGCAGCGGGACGTTGATCTTGGTGCCGTAGTTTTTGAAGACGGCGATGAGCTCGACGCCCTTGGCCCACTGCATATCGCTGAGGATGAGCGTGTAGGGTTCGTGGATGTCCTTATATTGCTCTACCACATCCGGGGGAATCTCGGCAATCGCCAGGCGGTCGTCGGCGTGGAATTCGACCGAGGCGAGGAGGCGGCCTTTGAGATGGACTAGGTCGGGCGTGAGAGCGGAGGTCTCCCGCTTGAGTTTGTAGAGCTCGTGGAGGTTGGCGCCGCTTCTTACCAGGTGAGCGAGCATCTCGACGGAGTGGGCGGTCGAGTCGGGAGTGGTGAGGTTGAGGGAGTCAGCGAGGAGAGCGGTGGCGAGTTTGGCGGCAGCTTGCTCGTTGAGCGGCCACTTAAGGTCGATGGCGATCTGGGTGATGACCTCGGCGGCGGCGCAGGCGGGCTCGACGATGTCGATGGTGTCGAAGCCGAAGGGCTGGCGGGTGGTGTGGTGGTCGATGATGACGAAGGGCTTCGAGGTCATCTCGGTGAAGTAGTGTTCGATGGCGGATTTGATGAGCGAGGGAGAGCCGGTGTCGACGAGGATGGTGAAATCAAAGCGCTTGGGGAAGTTCTGGCTGACGCGGTCCCAGCCCTCCTG
>JAQZBT010000052.1 GCA_029237755.1 Candidatus Saccharimonadota bacterium | reverse complement strand
CAAGGGCGCTGAAAAGTCGACCCTGCTGATGGAGATCGAGGGCGAGAAGAAGTCACACATGATGACGACCAGCGCCGGCCAAGAGAGTTACAACGTGATCACCATTGACGGCACGACCTACACCAAGGACCTCAGGGACGGAAAGTGGTGGGAGTACAAGCCACAGTCGACGCCGACGTCCGATGGTTTCAAGGAATCGTTCGACTTCAAGGATGAAGAGAAGGATAAGCCCGAGACCGAAAAGACCAAGTACACCAAGATAGGCAAAGAGGCTTGCGGTAGCCTGACGTGCTTCAAGTACCAGGTGGTCGAGCCCGGCATCACCGGCACCAGCTACATCTGGTTTGACGACCGCGACTACCAGCTGCGCCGCATGCAAACGACAGAAGACGGCGAGGTCAACGACATGACATTCAGCTACACAAAGCCCAACATCACCAAGCCCAGCCCCATCAAGCAGGGTAACCCGGGCGAGATGAACAACTTCGCACCCGAAATTTAGGCTGTACCGAAGCGCTTAATGGCCCGCTCGCGGGCCTTTTGCGCGTCTACCTCGCGGTCGCGGGGCGGCGCCTGGGTGACAAGATCGTTGAGCAGGTGACGGGCGGCGTGGGCGACTTCGGCGACGGCATGGTTGAAGACCGCCTCATTGGCCTGCGACGGATGGTGGTAGCCGGAGAGTTTGCGCACAAACTGGAGGGCGGCGTCGTGGACCTCATCGCCGGTGGCGGGCGGGTCGTAGTTAAACAGCGGTTTGATGTTGCGGCACATTGGTGTCTCCTGATTCGAGATAACGCTGGGAGAGACGCTTGTACGGCTTGGAGCGCAGAGCAGCGAGCGTGGCGATGAGGCCGATGACGCCGGTGAGCGTGAACACCAGAGCCATGCCCCGGTCGGCGCCGGTACCGAACCAGCTACCGATGAGGTCGGCGCCGCCGCCGGTGGTCATCCAAGGGATGGCGATGAATTGGGCGATGGGACCGATGAGGAAGGCGGTGACAGGCGTGGCCAGCTGTTCCAGGCTCTGGGCAAAGCCGAAGACTCTCCCCTGCCGTTCAAAGGGAACGACTTTTTGTAGGATAGTCGCTTCAGAGGCTTCGATATACGGGAAGACCACCATATATATGTACATGCCGATGGTGGTGAGGATGATGGACTCGCGAACCGTGAAGAGACAGGAGACCGTCCAGATGACGAGGTTGGCCAGCAGCAGGGCACGGACAGGGTTTTTGCCCAGGCCGACTTTGGCGATGACGAGCCCGCCGACGATGAAGCCGGTGGAGAGGAAGCCCCACAAGAGGCCCCAGACCTGGACGCTCACCAGTGAGAGGCCGTAGGCGTCCATGAGGGCCATGAAGACGCCGCCGAGGAAGTTGTTGAAGGTAGTGAAGAGGATGAGCCAGAAGAGTCCGGGTACACCGCGCACCAGTTTGTAGGTCCCCTTGAGGTCGACCTTCTGGTGACCGTCGGCGTGGACGATCTGCTTCTCTTCGACCTTGATGAGGGCGAGATGAACGATACAGGCGTACATGACAATCATGGCCAGGATGAGGGCGTAGTACATGCCGCCGGCCGCCACCAGGAAGCCGGAGATAACGGACGTGATGAGGAACGAGATGCCCGAAGCGGTGCCGACCAGGCCATTGGCGCGGTCGCGTTTGTCGGGTTCGATAAGGAGGGTGACGACCGTGGGCATGGCGATCATGCGGAGGTTACCGACCAGCACGCCAAACATGACGAGCAGGATGAAGATCCAGAGGATAGGGTTGGTGGGGTCCTTGAAGGTGGCGGCCGGCTGGGTGGCGTAGAGGATGAAGCTGGCGACGTAGAAGATGAGCGAGACGATACTGGAGCCCAGCATGACGTTGCGCTTGCGGTAATGGTCCACCAGGCTGCCAAACCAGATGCCGGTCGCGGCGGTGAAGGCGGCGTAGATGCCGGCGATGATCGCGGTGGCGAAGACCGAGCGGGTCTGGAGGTAGACATAGAAGGTGATCGCGAACCAGATCGTGAAGTTGGTGACGGAGGCGACGAGCGTGTTGGCGAGCAGGTGGTAAAAAGTTTTCATCTCTAAGCAGGGTATACAATGGAAATATGAAGAACAAGGCATTATACGTATTGCTGGCAACGTTGGTGGCGTTTGCGATAGTGCTGGGTCTGGGCTTGGCCAACCGCACCACCGCACCGGCCGCACCGAATGATAACGCGAGCAGCACTCCGGCCGTTTCTAGTTCGGCATCGCCGCGACCCTCGGGCGCCGAGATCAAGGTGACCGGCAAAGTCGTGTGCCTGCCGCACAAGGACCAGGGCGGCCCGCAGACGATGGAGTGCGCCTACGGCATCCAGACAGCGGACAGCAAGTACTACGGCGTGAAGGACGACAGCGGTATGATCATCAAATTCAACATCGGCGATTCGGTCGTGGTAACGGGCGGCGTGTCGGTGCCCGATGAGACTGAGCGATACAACGTGGTCGGCAACCTGATGGCGTCGAACGTGACCAAGGCGCAATAGTATGGAGGGCGGAATGAAGATTGATATCAAACAGCGCGAGCGGGATGAGCGCGCCCGGCAGCACCGGGTGGAGCAACGCCGTGAACCCGAGGGGCGCGAGACGCGCGTAGAGAAGCCGGAAGAGAAAGAGGAAGAGACAGCGATAGACCCGAAGGAGACTGTACTGGCCGCGCATCATCAGCTCGACCAGGCCCTGGTGCTGAGCGACCACGAGAAGGTTGAGAAGTTGGTGGCCAAGGAGTGCCAGCTCGTGGGACCGCGCGGCCAGAATCTGGAGCGCGACGAGTGGATGCGTGCTCACGCGAGCAATCACGACCAGCAGGTGGCAATCGACACCGGTGGCGAGACGGTCGAGGTGTTTGGCGATGCGGCCGTGCTAGTGGGTTCGGAGACGGCTAAGCTGAGATTCGACAAGAAGGTGGTACAGAGCCAGTTCCGGGTATCGCAGACGTGGATAAAGGACGGCGACGACTGGAAGTTGGCGTCGCTGCAATATACCCCGGTGGTTGAAAAACAGGCCTGATTGTGTCATAGTCTGCGGTTGAGCGCAGCCGTTGTGCTTGAGTCCGCCGCGGCGGACTGCTATCCCGAAGGGGAGCTATGACAATCAATCCGTACGACAGGATGCTGCATCGGCTCAATGAGGGCCATCAGTTCGTCGGCTGCTCGGTACGAACGGGTCCAACCCGGTTCGTCGGCATGGTCGTCGACGATGAGTTCCTGCCGATCGCCGCCGACAAGCAGTTCCAACCCCACTTCACCAGCGGGTCGACCGCGCCTCTGCTGTGCACCTGGAGTCCTCGTTCTCCGCGCTCGGTCCAAGTATGCCAGCCCGGAGTCATGTCGACAGATGCCAAGCAGGCAGAGGTCATCGGTGACCGGATGACACTGGCGGACTTGAAGTCAGTTGCGCTGGATGTGATATCCCGCGACTGGGTCCATCCGCACAACAACACCGGATCGCTGTTGGCCGAGAGTGTTGCGCGTGGCCTGGTGACAGCCGGAATGCATACCAAGCTGATCGGGGGCATGCGCCTCCGTCAAGAAGTGAACGGCCTGATCAGGGACTCAGTACTCGACCTCGACGAGGGCAGGTTCGAGCCCGGCGGTTTCGACCGCGCATGGCGACATGCCTGGGGACGAGGAACGAAGGTCATGAACCATGACGCGATCCTCGAACTGACGTGTCACGTCATGAAGACGATGATCTTGCTTCAAGCAACCAACCAGCTTGCCCTGATGACTCTGGTCAGCTGACCCTTCGGGCGAGGACCGGTCCGCCTTAGGCGGACCGGTCCAGACCCAGCAATTATCCCCGCCCTCGATGGCGGGCTTTTTTTGTCCCGTTAAAGCGGTTATGCTTGGGCCATGGCAAAGAAGAAGCAGATCAAGGTCAGCAAAGAGACGCAAAAGACCGTCAAGCAGGGCGCCAAGTTTGGCGTGGTTGGCGTCTCCAACACGCTGATTGATTACATACTGTTCATGGTAATCACGACGGCCTTCAATGTGCCGCTCGGTCAGACGTACCTGGTGAAGTTCATCTCTGGTCCGGTCGCCATGCTCAACAGCTTCTTTTGGAACCGGCGCTGGACGTTTCAGAGCAAAGCGGCGATCGCTCCGGCCGGAGCGAAGTTCCTGGCCGTGAATCTGACGGGAGTATTTTTGATCCGACCCTTCCTGTTGTGGGTCTTCACTGTCCCCGCTGTGGCCCTGGGCGTGTTTGGATTTGAAGTGGCTGAGGCGATTGGAATAGTGGGGCTGCTGCCCGACACGATTACACCGGACTGGATGGTCAAGACGGTAGCGTTTGGCATGGCGACCGTGATCGGCGCTGTCTGGGACTTCTTCCTATATAAGTACTGGGCGTTCAAGGAAAAATAGCTGCAGTCTCAACTTGCGACAAATGTGATGTGCGCCCCCCCCGTGGTGGCGCCTTTTTTGTCGCATGTTGAGACAGGGCAATAAATAAGCGCCGAGCAGCGGGATTGGTAGTAGAGTTAGTGCATGAACTACGACAAGCTGATCGCTGACTGGCAGAAGTACCTGAGCAAAGTGACCGAATGGGAAGACCTGATCGAGGGCGTGAAGCCCAAGGCGACCAACTGTGGCCCGATTTATGAACTGAAGAACCCAATCGAGCGCCCTCACGAAAGTTTTGCAATCGCCGACATGCGCGAGCAAAAAGTGGCCGAGCCGCATTACCACACAGGTGGTGAGAGCGAGATTTACTTCATCATCAGCGGGATAGGCGTGGTGGTTGTAGCTGGGCAAGAGCATGCCGTGCACGCAGGCTCCGTCGTAGTCACCGAACCGGAGCAGGCGCACTTCACGATCCCCGGGCGGGACCTGGTGATGGCGGTAGTCAACACGCCTCCGTTTGAAGCGGCCAACGTGGTGGACTTGCACGAGAGCCTGGCAAAAGTTGGTTTCGATGCCGAGCAATACGAGCGGCTAACGGCACAAAAAATAGCCCCTTAGGGCATAAAAGAAACGTGCTGTGCGGCGGGCACCCTGCAAAGGGAGCCCGCCGCACGGGTTGGGAGATCAGCTGGGGCGGCCACGGAGGGTGCCGCGGAGGGTTGTGCTGAGCACTTCGCCTTCCTTGGTGTGCATCCGGTGAAGGATCACCAGCCAGAAGAAGATTCCCGAGGAGATCGCGAGCGCCAACCAGCCGAAGGCGGTCCAGTTGGGCTGGTCGATCAGCGTGTCCGCCAGGAAGGTCCAGGCCGCACTAACGCCCATGAAGGCCAGGGCGATGAGTTGGCCAGGACGACCGAGAGCGAGGAGCACACACCCCCACGCCGCCGCCAGCAGCAGCAGTGACATGATGCCTGTCAAGGCCGAGCCGGGCATGAAGTAGATCAGGCCCACGGCCAAGGTGCCGGCGAACGGGATGAGTACCGGCAACCGGGGACCGCCTGAGAGGTGCTGTTCGTGGATCATGAAGACACCACACAGCAGCAGTATGAAGGCGACCGGTGCGGTCAGCAGGGTGGACGAGGGCGGGTCGTTGAGAAACTCCAGGATGACGTCTTGGAAGAAGGGATCCAGGAATTCGTTTAGCGCGTCCATGCGCATCTCCTAAATGTCGAGGTGTACCAGCACAGTCGCCAGTAACTGCGACATTGTACCATAATTCTTACGTTTTTGCAAGGTCTATACTTGATACAGATGGTACACGTGACTGACGAAGAGTTTGACCATTTGGTGGAGGAGGCGGTGGCGCGCATTCCGAAACGGTTTGCCGAGCGTCTGGAGAACGTGAGCTTCCTGGTGGCCGACGCGCCGACCCGTGAACAGGGACGGCTACTGGGCCTCTACGAAGGTATTCCCCTGCCCGACCGGAGCTTCAACTATTCCGGTGTGGTGCCCGATGTAATCACGGT
>JAQZBT010000051.1 GCA_029237755.1 Candidatus Saccharimonadota bacterium | reverse complement strand
CATAAAGAGCTTTGGCTGGGAAGGAGCTGCGAGGCCGCTATTTGTTGGGGTATTCGTAGACTTTGACGTCAGCGTCACACTCTACGACTCGCTTGGGGAAGGTGTGCCAGCCGGTCCCAGTGTAGTAGTATTTCTCGGTTATGCCGTTGCCGACGATGAAGTTGCCTTCCAGGCGAACGTCCTTGCCTGAGTGGACATAGATCTGAGTGGGGCTCGTGGTATTCCAGGTGTGATCACAACGCTTGTTGTAAGTAGTCCCGGGTCTGACGTATATGGTAACGGGGGTGTCGTTAGTGCTTCTGATGGCCGTCGAGTAGTCGCTCGCGGCGAGGTTATAGATCGTCGAAGAGTAACCGGTGGCCGCCGATGATCCTGGTGGGTTCATGGCCTGGGCGCCGACTACCACGGCTCCGGCGATGGCGGTGACTGCCAGGAAGGTCACTTTCCCCTTTACTTTGGGATTGCCGCCGATGAGGGTAGTTTTTGTGTTTTTGTTTTTGACGGGCATTTTTGTTTGTCCTTAATGGTTATGCTTATTCATATACCATTTGTGAACATTTGTCGATTTTTGTGGCACAACTAACCTGATGTTTATCATATAGAAATTGACGGCCTCAGATGCTACAAAAATACCCATGGATACACCTGCGACTAAGATAGCTGCGACCGGCGTGATGGTAGGAATGGTGCTGATAACCCTACTCGGAGGGGTGGCACTGGTAGTGCGAAGCCTGCGCAACGCTGAGATAAATGTGGAGCTAAAAAAGGATAGCTAAGGCATGGGGACGAAGCGCTGCCGCACCGTCCATTTCTCTACGCCATAGAAGCGGTCGCCCGGGACGACGAGGCGCATAGCGTTGCGGATGCCGGCGACCTCGTCGCGGGCAGCATAGACGTAGGCTGACTGGTACAGGACGGCGGCGGGTGCGTCGGGGTTCCAGGCGGCTAGGAAGGCGTCATACTTGCCCTGGCGGACTTGCTCATCGGTCTTGATGCGGCCGGCTTCGAGGGCGCGGTCGGCGTCGTTGGAGCTGTAGCCGGAGAGGTTGACGCCAGGATCCTTGGCTTGGGATGTGTGCCAGTAGGAGTAGACGTCGGGGTCGGGGCCGATATTGACGCCGTAGAGCAGCATCTGGAAGTTGCGCGGGCGCATGTACGACTGCTGGAGGTCGTCGCGGTCGGCCGTGACGACTTCGATGATTACGCCAATCTCGTCCCACTGGCGCTTGATCTCGCGGGCGGCACGTTCGAGTTCGCCGCCTTCTAGCGTCACGAGCTTGAAGCGCAAGTTCTCAGGCTTGTAGCCACCATCAAACAGAGCCTTCTTGGCTTGGCCCGGCGTCAGTGGGTCCAAAGCGTACTTGGCCGTGTAACCGATCTGACCCGGCAATAGCGGCTGGGTGACTACGACACCTTGTCCGGCGGCTGCCTCTTCAAGGATAGCGCGGCGGTCGAGTGAGCGGGTAAGAATCTGGCGGAGTTTGCCATCCTTGAGTTGGGCATCCGTATTAGAGAAGAAGAGGGTCTCGACCTCGGGGAGCGTGTAGCTGTACTGGGTCAGTCCGCTGAGCTGCTCGGCCGACGAAACGCTTTCAGGGCGGATGCGGCCGGGTGATGTGACCTGGTGGGCAGCATAGGCGCGCAGGGTTTCGTCGGATGAGTCGTAGAACCGGAACATAAATGATTCGAGCTTGGGCTGGCCGAAGTGGTATTCGGGGTTGGCGCTAAGCAACACCTCGCGCGCGGAGGGGGCAAAGGTCTTCATCTTAAAGGGACCGGTGCCAACCGGCGACTGGTTGAAGTCGGCCTCACGCAGAAGTGACGGCTCGACATTCTCGAGGCGGTGGCGCGGGACGATACCCAGCGTCGTCGAGTCCATAAACGAAGCTAGGGGCTGGGGAATCGTGATGGTGATGACATGGTCGCCCTTCTGCTCAAACTTCACTCCCTGCCAAGACGAGGCCAGCGGTGAACGCGAGTCGGGGTTCTGGATAGCGGTGAGAGTGAAGGCGACATCAGCGGCAGAGAACGGTACGCCATCGTGCCACTTCACGCCCTTGCGCAGGTGGAAGGTGTAGACCCGGCCGTCGGCCGATACGTCCCACTTCTCGGCCAGGTCGGGCTGAAGTTGGCGCTTGGCGTCGTAGCGGGTGAGGCCGGAGAAGATCAGGCGGTTGATGTCTTGGGCCGTGGCGGATTCAGGCAGCAGCGGGTTGAGGGTCTGGACTGTGCCCACAGCTGCCTCGGTGTACGTGCCGCCCGGCTGAGCGACGGCGAAGCTAGCGGCACGTTGGAGCAGGCCAATCTGTTGGAGTAGGCCCACGACCGCGATAAAGGCGATCGCCCACCACAGTAGTAAGAACCGCCGCACGAAGCGCAGTTGATGCCATTTCCCCCAAATGTGTCTATCGATGTAGTTGGCAGTCCATTTGCGCAGGAGCCTGGCGTCGCGCTTGATGCGGCGAACAGCCCGACGGTAGCGGAACCGCAGGTAGTTGAACATTACTTTGTGGAGAGAATACTCAAGATTATGGACAGGACAAACATTACGGCCAACACGATGGTGGCATTGAAAATAACAGCTTCAGCGCCGCGGCGGGAGCGATAGTAGCTAGTGTCGCCACCGAAGGCGGCACCGAGGCTCTGACCGCGCGACTGGATGAGGATGAAGAGAATCATCAGAACGCCGGAAATGATCGTGATGGCATTAAACAGGTTTCGCACGCTTGGGCTCCAGGAGTTCAGTTAGCAGATAGTTGACGACCCAGATAATAACTGTTGCAACGACGGCTGTCCAGAACGAGCGTAGCTCAAAGCTGCGGTAGACCAGGGTAACGAGCCACAACATGAAGGCGTTGATGACCAGTGTGAAGACACCGAGAGTGAGGACGATGGCGGGCAGCGACAGCAAAACTTCCAGGGGTCGAATGATGGCATTGACCAGCGAGAAGATGAGCGCCGCCACGACCAGGACTCCAAGGCGGTCGTCGTATTTGATGCTGCCGGTCATTAATTGAGCCGCGGCCCAAAGGCCGAGGAAGTTAACAAGCCAGCGCAATATAAAGACGCGAATCATTACTCTGATATTTTACCATGAGCGGGTCCGAGCGCGAAAATGGCGAAGGCCACGGAACGCAGGTTCCGTGGCCCTTGAGTGATCGCTGTGATCACTCTTGCCGTCAGAGGCGCTTGCTCGCCCGAATAGCTCCGACCAGAGCAGCGATACCGGCCAGGATTGAGAGTGCCGCCCACAGATACGACTGGCGCGGGTACCCATGGACCGGAGTGACTAGCGCAAAGGCGCCTCCGAACGCGACGAGCAGAACGAACGTCAAGGCGCAAGCCCAGAGAACGATCTTCGCCCGGGTGTTGCCGTACCCAATGCCACCCAGGACGCGGATGGCGTTGGCTTCCTCGATCACTGGCTCACGAGCCGGGCGCGGGTGGCCCCGGCGAACAGAGCAACGAGGGCTACGGCCGCTCCGCCCCAGGTCAGAAAGCCGACCAAGGTGGCCACCTGGTCGAACCAGGACGGCCCGTCCCGGAAGGCATCAGCCAGGAAGGCTACGGTGCCGATGGTGGCGCCGACGACCACGGACAGCAAGCCCAGCCAGAAGAAGGCAACGGCGGGCCGGCCGTAGCGTGATCGGCTGGGCGGGCGCGGGACGATCGCGATGAGCGAGCCGACGACGGCCAGGACCGTTCCGGCGGCCACCAGATAGGCCAACCAGCCGAGCCAGGGACTGGAGATGTCCGATATGGCTTGCGGGTCGCTGATCCAGTTGCCGATGTAGAAGAAGGTCAGAGCGACGGCGCCGACCACCAAGAGGATCAGCGCAGCGGTCAGCGTGACCGATGCAGGCTTATTCAGCTTGCGGCGCGACTGCGGCGGGGCGGACGCCGCCAGGGCTGCATTGGACATGGACTAGCCTTTCTGTGCAGGTACTGCTACCACGGCACGGTGCCACGGCTTTGATATTATGCCATCGCAATGATGAGCGGTAAAGCTGTTTAGCGTTTCTTGCGCAAGAGCTTCTTGAGGCTAAAGACGCTCGCGCCGGTAACCTTCATGCGCGGCTGGCGCTTGCGGTCGCGGGCGGCGGCTTTGCGCAGGGCTTTGTCGAGTTGGTTGCGGCTCATGAGAGGAGCTCCTCGAGTTTGTCAGGGTCTGAGGGGATGTTTTTGGAGAGCAATTCATAACCGTTTTTGGTGATGAGGATGTCGTCTTCGATGCGGACGCCAATCCCCTCGTCGCGCAGGTATAGTCCCGGTTCGCAGGTCACGACCATGCCGGGCTTGAGCTCCGCCCTGGCTTCGCCAGTGTCGTGTACGTCGAGGCCCAGGTGGTGGGAGAGGTGTGGGTAGTAGGCCCGCAGAGGCTCTTTGAGTCCGAGCTGCTTTATCTCGTCCTGGAGCCGTTCGCGCATGAATTCATCGATCGAGAAGATGCTGGCGCCGGGTTTGTGTTCAGCGATGCCGGCCTGCTGAGTGCGGTAGACGGCTTCATAGACTGCCCGCTGGCGCTCAGTAAATTTCCCAGATGCTGGGACGGTGCGGCTGATGTCGGCGGCATACCAGCCGACTTCGGCACCGGTGTCGAAGAGCACCAGCTCATCGGAGCCGACCGTGGCGTCGTTCTTCATATAGTGAATGACCGTAGTAGCAGCACCGGACGCAACGATGGCCATAAAGGCGTGGCCCTGGGCTCCGGCACGGAGGTACTCGGCGCCGAGTTCGGCTTCAAGCGCATACTCTTTTACCCCGGGCTTGGTGACTTTCCAGGCAGCGGTGAGTCCGGTAGCGGTGATGTCTATGGCGCGCTGAAGCTGCTCAACCTCGGCCTTATCTTTAACCATGCGCTGCTTGGCCAGGATCGGGAGCGCGGACTTGAGTTCGTGCAGAGGAGCTTTGGTGCGAAGTTCGGCGACGCGGCGCTTGGATGGGCTGGGCATTACGGAATCGAGTGACTCGTCGGCGTTGAAGTAGATGGTGTGGTACTTCTCTAGCAGGCGTTTCATGAAGTGGCCGCTGTCGTCTTGGTTCATCACGGCCTTGATGCCCGAGAGCTTGGTCGCCTCCTCATCGGTGTGGCGCTCCCCTTCCCAGGCACCGACAAATTCACTCGTGCCGGAGATGATGAGAATTTCGCGCAGGTCGGGATCGGAGTGGCCAGGAATCAGTATCAGCGTCGCCTCCGGTTCGGAGATACCGGTGAGGTAGTAGAAGTTGGAGTCGGGACGGTAAGGGTACTCGAAGTCGCCTGCCCGCACGAGTTGGTCGGCAGTGTCGATGATAGCGATGGCTTCGGGACCTATGGCCTCGGCCAGACGCTTTCGGTTGGCAGCATGGAATTTCGGAGGGAGGGGCTGGAAACGCATAGTGACGCTATTATAGCCCAGTGTTGACGGGCCGACAGGCGGGCGTGCTACATTATTGGCTATGGCAAAAGCACGACAGACAATCAAAAAAGTAGCGATCTGGGCCGTGGCTACAATAGTAATCGGTGTGGGCGCAGGGCTGGCGATACTGAGCACCCAGAACCCGATTCCGGAACAGCTCCGAGCGGCAGCGAAGTACCCGGTGTACTACCCATCCAAGCTGCCGGCCGGCTACAAGTACGAGAAGAATTCGGCTGTGATTAAGAAGGGCACCCTGTTCTACCGCATTCGCAACGGCAAGGAAGCGATATCAATAGCGCAGCAGGCCAAGACGGCTTCGGCCGATAAGATCAAATCGATCAAGGGCTTTGATCAGCAGAAGTACGACGCCGGAAAGGCCTTCGTGCGCAGTAGCGGCAAACCATCGATCGTGGTGTTGGCTGACGGAACATTGGTGAACGTGGGCGGTTCGTCGGACGCCACGCGGGCGGCCGCCGAGGCCATGGCCAAGAGCCTGGCGCGCGTCAACTAGACCGCACTCTATAGATTGATTATGCTTTAGTTCATGTCCAATCTGCTGAAACGGC
>JAQZBT010000122.1 GCA_029237755.1 Candidatus Saccharimonadota bacterium | reverse complement strand
ACCGCGTCGTAGTGGTCGGCCACCATCTCGGCGGCATTGCGATGCCTGGAGGCAAACCGCTGCTCGAGCTGCGCCAGCATGTGCTCAACCTGCGCATCGGACAGCCGCAAAACCCGCTCAATGAGGCTGCGAATTCTGTCGTCGTCGCCAGGAAGGAATTTTCTTGCGATGACCCGGCTCGGATCGGGTGCTAGCCGAATCGGCAGTCGAGTGATAGGTGATGCCCCTGATCCCATAGTCAAATACCTCTGAGTAGATGCGCCGTTATTTAGTGAGTATAATGGTCACGCCACAAACGGACAGCCGAGATCGGCACCGTGTGCTGAATGGTGACTTCCTCGTCACTCACCAGAATCTTATCCTCTTCTTTGCCTTATTGGCTTCCCGATTCCAAGGAAGCCACTTTGCCCAGGCGTCGCAGGTGTCGTTCGGCCTGGCTAAACTCGGCGGTCAGAAATGTCTGGACGAGGTCCCATGCCACGGCCGGTCCCACGGTCCGGCCGCCCATACAAATAATGTTCATGTGATCGTCCTCGACCCCTTGCCGGGCCGAGAAGTGGTCGTGAATGATCGCGGCGCGAATTCCCGAGACCTTGTTGGCACAGACTGCTGCGCCAACGCCGCTACCGCAGATCGCCACGCCGCGCTCCACCTCTCCCGCCACCACGGCTCGGGCCAGCGGGATGACGAAGTCCGGATAATCGTCGTTGGGGTTCAGGCAATGCGCCCCGAAATCGACAACCTCATACCCTGCGACGCGGAGCTGGGTGAGCAGTTCCTCTTTCAAACCAAACCCCCCGTGATCGGTAGCGATACCTATACGCATGTGTTTCTCCATGGTCTACTGTCATCGCTTGCTTAGGTGTTGGAGGCCTCAAAGATACTCTGAACGGATGCATCCAGCAGGGCGTTGAACTCCGCATCGGATTGCTGGGCCGACAGCCCCTCTGCCAGCGCCCGCGAAAAGCTCGCCACGATGCCATGATTCCGGCGCAGGCGATTGTTGGCTTCTTCCCGCGTATAACCACCCGATAGCGCTACCACCCTCACGACATTGGGATGACTGACGCAATCGGCATAGAAGTCGTCTTCGGCCTTGGCCTTTTCCGGGCAGTGAATGTCAACTTCAGGCTCGATGATCGGCACGAGGCCAGCGGCGACGATCTGCCCAGCCACTTCGAACTGCTGGCTCACGATGTCCTTGATGCCGGCTGCCTTGGCTTGCTTGATGACCGAGCGCATTTTAGTGCCGAAGATACCCTTCGCTTTGGCTTTGTCGAGCAACGCCGCAAGCGCGGGTATGGGCTGCATCAACTGGACTCCATCCTTCTCAGCTGCAAGGCCCTTGTCCACTTTCAGAAAAGGCACCACACGTTTTAGGTTCCAAAGATAGTCCGCGGTAGGCTGCTTCTCGACGTCCCTGTCCATGGTGTTCTCGAACAGGATGGCGGCAAGAATCCGCTCGCCGGTGAAGCTGGAGCTGGTCATGATGCGCGTGCGCATCTGGTGCACGATCGCAAACATCTCATCCTCGTTGGACCACGCATCTGCTTTGATGCCGTAATCACGCAGCGCATTGGGCGTGCTGCCACCGCTTTGGTCCAGCGCTGCAATGAAACCGGGATGGGTCTTCATTTTCTGCAGTTGTTGTTCGTTAAGGCTGTGGGCCATCATCACACCTCCTTCGATTTCCGGTAGCGCCGGATCAGGGTGTTGGTTGAACGATCATGGGCGAGCGTGGGCTCTGCCGTGCTCTCGAGTTTCGGGATAATGCGCTGGGCCAGGACCTTGCCCAGCTCGACCCCCCACTGGTCAAAGGCGTCAATGTGCCAGATGACACTCTGGGTAAAGACGCAGTGCTCGTAGAGGGCGATGAGCTTGCCGAGCGTTGCCGGCGTGAGCTGCTCGGCGAGGAGGGTGTTGGACGGGCGATTGCCCTCGAACACCCGGTGTGGCACCAGCCAATCCGGCGTGCCCTCGGCCTTGACCGCCTCAGGCGTCTGGCCGAAGGCCAGCGCTTCAGCCTGGGCGAAGGCCCCAGTAGATGGGTCCGGTCGGGTAGTCGACTGGATCCCCATCGAGGGTGACGTATTTGCCGTTGCTCTCCATGGTCAGCTGCTGGAGATAGGCCGGGAAGCGCTTCAGGTACTGCTCATAGGGCAAGACGGCCACGGTCTGAGCGCCGAAGAAATCAGTGTACCACACTCCCAGGAGACCCATGAGCACCGGCAGATTGCGCTCGAAGGGGGCGGTGCGGAAGTGCTCGTCCATCTGGTGGAAGCCGTCGAGCATGGCGTGGAAGTGCTCCGAGCCGAGGGCCAGCATGGTCGACAGGCCGATGGCGGAGGTCATGGAATAGCGCCCACCGACCCAGTCCCAGAACTCGAACATGTTGGCGGTATCGATCCCGAACTTCGCCACTTCCGCGGCGTTCGTCGAGACGGCGACAAAATGCCTGGAGACGGCCGCTTCACCCCCCCCCAGACCTGCGAGCAACCAGGCACGAGCCGTATGGGCATTGGTCATCGTCTCCAGCGTCGTGAAGGTTTTCGACGAGTCGATGAACAGCGTCTCCGCTGGGTCGAGATCGTGGACGGCTTCGGCGAAGTCGGTGCCATCGACGTTGGACACGAAGCGGAACGTCATGGCCCGGTCGCTATAATGCTTGAGGGCCTCGTAGGCCATCACCGGCCCGAGGTCGGAGCCGCCAATGCCGATGTTGATGACATTGCGTATGCGCTTGCCGGTTTGGCCCTTCCAGGCGCCACTGCGCACCCGCTGGCAGAAGTCCGCCATCTTGTCGAGCACGGCGTGGACCTGGGGCACCACGTTCTCGCCATCAACGACGATGGACGTGCTCCGCGGTGCGCGCAGGGCCACGTGCAAGACAGCACGGTCTTCCGTGATGTTGATTTTATCGCCCCGGAACATGGCGTCGATGCACGCCCGCAGGTCGCATTCCTCTGCCAGTTGCAGCAGAAGCCTGAGCGTATCGTCGGTGATGCGATTCTTCGAGTAATCAAGATAGAGCCCTACCGCCTCGGCGCTCAGGCGCTCGCCGCGTCCGGAATCATCTGCGAAGAGCTGGCGGAGATGTAGCTCCCGGACTTCCTCGTAGTGGGTGGCAAGAGCCTTCCAGGCCCGGCGTTCGGTGAGGGGTGCGTTGCGTGCGGTCATGGTGGTGATCCTTTCCCTTCCTCGGCCTAACTCGCCTTTTGCAGGGCGGCACTCTTGGAGGCGATCACCGCCATGAGGTCGTGCCAGGAGTTGACGAACGATTTGGCACCTTCTTCCTGAAGCTGGGCAGCCAAAGCATCGATGTCGATGCCGGCCTTGGCGAACTCTGCCAGCACGGCCTCGCAGTCGCCGCCGTCAGCCGGCAGGAGGGCGCCGAGTTCGCTGTGCTCGGCGAGGGCTTTTAAGGTGCCCTCGGGCATGGTATTGACGGTGAACGGTGCCGCCAGGGCCTTGATGTACAGGATGTCGGAGACCTCAGGGTCCTTCGTGCCCGTGCTGGCCCACAGCGGGCGTTGCGGACGAGCTCCAGCGTTGTATACACGATGCCAGCGCGGCGAGCTCAGCAGCGTGCGGCAGGCCTTGTACGTGCGCTGCGCCATGGCGATGCCAAGCTTGTTGCGCAGCGCCTCAGGCACCTTGCCCATCACTGCAGCGTCCCAGCGGCTAACGAAGAGCGAGGCGACAGAACCGACTTCGGGCTTGAGCCCGGCCTCGATGCGCCGCTCGATGCCACGCAGAAATGCCTCGGCCGCCGCCAGGTAGTGCTCGCGGGAGAATAATAGGGTGACGTTAATGGGTACGCCGGCAAAAATCGCCTTCTCGATGGCGGGCAGACCTTCCGTGGTACCAGGGATTTT
>JAQZBT010000121.1 GCA_029237755.1 Candidatus Saccharimonadota bacterium | reverse complement strand
GCGTCAGCGATCGCCACCGCATTGCGCAGCTTTGCCACGTCGATCCCGATGAATGCTTCCTTGTCCTCGGCCACAGGCTGTCCTCCTCAGATGAGAAGCAGCTCGTAGCCGGCCCGCCCCTCGTCTGCCGAGTCGGCGGCGCCAACCGCCGCTTACGGCGACGGACATACGGTCTTACCCTCGAGGCACACGGCACATCGCCGGCACGAACTGGTCGACCAAGCGCTACCTCGATATGCAACCACTGTACCAAGCCAAGCTCAAGACCGCCTGACAGGACCAGCCACCGCCACCAGTAAAGTGCGCAAGATCCTGGACACTACCTCGACCGCCTGCTCGCCTACGGCCTGCCCAAGGCGCAGAACTGAACAGGCCTGGAGTGATCAGTGATCCGACTGCCTAGTTTACAAGAAACAGGACCCATTCTAGCACTACTTTGCCACCTGGAGCGCTCGATGCAGGAAAATCAAAGACTTAGCTCAGCATGCCTGTTCAGCTAACTTGTTGGATTCACTCCAAATCCGCTCCGAACTGGCAAAGTAGTGCTAGTCAGTGAAGGGGAATGGCAGTCCGACGCCAAGTCCAGGCCCTCTAACGAAGTAACCAAGTAACTGTACCTCGGCGCCAGTCGTGCTAAATGTCGTATTACGACCCGCTACTGACGTGCCTTCTGGTATTACAAAGCCGCCCGTCAGAGGGTAGTGCTGTGTGACTGCCTCCCTATAACCCGACGAAAACGACCTACAACAACCAATCGACACAACGACAAGGAGCTTGTCTGTCGGCTTAGGTAATTGAAGACCGCACGGATCGATGATGATGTCCGTAATCACAAACGAGAATCCTTCGGGCACCATAGAGAAAGGCGCTGAGGATGCTCGGTCATAGAAGTATGGTCGAGAGGTATTGTCATTGGTCATACAAAAGGTGCTGAGGTTGATAATGCGGCTGCTAGGGACTTCAAGGTGTGTCCTTTGCCCCTGTGCCCAAACCGCTGAGGGGGAAACAAGGCACATGGACAACAGATAAAAAGCACGCGAGGCCAAAATGGACCGCTTCATAGGTGTCCCCTTCGTCCGTGGTTGATCTACAGAGAGCCAGTAGGTAAGAGGTAAACCCGATGAAGGAAGCCACCGGCGGTGTTCTCCACGCCCCCGCTGACGCTGGCCGAAGGGCCGCTCACGGTGTTTCGTTGACCGCAAGCGTCGTCTGACCGTCACGGTGTTCAGGCATGGACGACTGCCTCGACCCGCTCGGTCTTCCAGGCCCAGGGTAGCAGCCGCTCGAGCTCGTGGGCCTTGGTTCGGCCCGAGACCATGCGCTCGAGCACGTCGGTCAACCACGCCAGGGGCTCCACCCCGTTCAGTTTCGCGGTCGCCACCAGGCTGGCCACGATCGCCCAGTGGCGGGCTCCGCCGTCCGAGACGTGTCCATTATGCTGTCCTCTCTGATGGCAAGGGCAAGAGGGCTGAGATGGAAGGGATTGCGTTCGGCAGCGCGCGTTGCCCGAGCCGCCACTCCCACTGATCTCGGCCCCGTGGAGCGCGGTACGCGACGAGTTCGCCCGAACGCACCTTCGCCCAGACGTCGGCAGAGGCGACCCCCTCGCGTGCCGCGACCTCGCGGACCCTCGGCATGAGCGGGGACGCCACGGTGGTTAGAGCTTGACGACTGCCGCGGCCTTCCGAGCCCAAGGGAGAGGCCCACTCTTCCTGTATCTCCGTTGCTGGCCAGGCCGAGGAAAGGCCCGAGATGCTCAGGGGTGTACGAAGAACGCGTTTTCGAGGGTCATGGCCTTTCTTGGCGATAGCCACATCTCTCCGCGAGAAGCGAACGAGCGTGAGCACAAGCCCGACTACAAGGCAGGATGTCATGCTGTCGGATAAGCAAAGACAGAAAGCACTTAAGATAAACATAGAGCACGCTCACAATATGGCTCGTGACCTTCGTGCCGAAGATGCCGATGAGGTGACGTTGACGTACTACGCCGATGAGGATTCATTCCGCGCAATGAAGCTGCCCGAGCAAGGTGATGACTTTGAATTCGCGCAACTAGTTATTGCTGAGACTGCAAAGGTTATGTTGGACTATGGACTACATCTAACACTGCAAATACTGGATGCAAAAGAATATTTTGAATGGCTTGGATCACGCGAGAATACATATCAGGCTCAGCATGAGTATCCTGGTGGCAGACATGTGTCCGGGGGCGAAGCTATGACTCTGTTGGGTATCAAGTAGTCGCGGCAGCCGAGAGCTTCTTGGCCTGCCAGCTCCACGGCAACAACTGTTCGAGCTCGTTGGCCCTGGTCCGGCCCGAGACCATGCGCTCGAGCACGTCGGTCAGCCACGCCAAGGGCTCGACCTCGTTCAGCTTCGCGGTCGCCACCAGACTCGCCACGACCGCCCAGTGGCGGGCTCCGCCATTGGAGCCGGCGAATAGGCTATTCTTTCGTCCTAAGGCCACGCCGCGCATCGTCCGTTCGACAGTGTTGGTGTCCAGCTCGATCCGGCCGTCCTCGAGGAACAGCACCAAGCCTTGCCAGTGGCGCAGCGTGTAGCGGATCGCTTCGGCGAGGTTGGACTTGCCCGAGACCCGCCCCAGCTGGGCCGTGAGCCAGGCGTGCAGCGTATCCACGAGCGACTTGCTGCGCTCCTGCCGGGTCGCGCGCCGCACCTCGGCCGGGCGGCCGCGGATCTCGGCCTCGATGGCGTAGAGCTCGCCGATCCGGCGTAGCGCCTCTTCCGCCAGCGGCGAGCCGGTGGCCTGGTGGATCTCGTAAAACCGCCTCCGACAATGCGCCCAGCAGAAGACGAGCTTGATCTGGTCCGGCGGGCGACCCGTCAGCAGGCTCTTGAAGCCCGAGTAGCCGTCCACCTGCAGCACGCCCTGGAACTCGGCCAGGTGGGCGGCCGGGTGCTCGCCTTTGCGGTCCTCGGCGTAGAGGTAGACCACCGCCGGTGGGGTGCTGCCGCCCCAGGGCCGGTCGTCGATCGCATAGCCCCACAACCGGCCGGTCTTGGTCCGCCCGCGCCCAGGGTCGAGCACCGGCAGCGTGGTGTCGTCGGCGAAGATGCGGGTCGAGCTCATGACGTGCCGGCGTAAGAGGCACCACAGCGGCTCCAGCCACCAGCAGGCCCGCCCAACCCAGTCGCACAAGGTGGAGCGGTCGAGCTCGATACCCTGCCGGGCGAAGATCGCTGCCTGGCGGTAGAGCGGCAGGTGATCACAGAACTTCGCCACCAGCACCTGCGCCAGGAGCGCCTCGGTGGCCATCCCGCCGGTGATCGGCCGCTCGGAAGCGGGCGCCTGCACCACTGCCTCCTCGCAGGCCCGGCAGCCGTAGCGGGGTCGGCGGATCACCTTCACCTGCAGCTGGGCCGGCACGATGTCGAGCATCTCGCTCGTGTCTTCGCCGATCGCATGCAGGCTGCCGCCACAGCAGGGGCAGGTCTTGTCCTCAACGTCGATCAGCACCTCGATCCG
>JAQZBT010000050.1 GCA_029237755.1 Candidatus Saccharimonadota bacterium | reverse complement strand
GCACCGAAAAGGTGCGCGTGGAGGCCAGCAATGGCCGCATCACCCGCGTTCTTGGTGGCGACTTGACCGAAGTCGGCCGCGAGTTCTACACCGCCATCGCCAAGGCCGCCACTCCGCTCGCTCCGTCTGGTTCATTCCAGATCTGGACCGACAGTCCCGAGACTCGCCTCCG
This sequence comes from Candidatus Saccharimonadota bacterium, assembly GCA_029237755.1. Taxonomy (GTDB): domain Bacteria; phylum Patescibacteriota; class Saccharimonadia; order UBA4664; family UBA4664; genus JAQZBT01. Next base: position 11,893 of record JAQZBT010000050.1, on the reverse strand, counting down.
GTTCCAACAACACGAGGTCTGGGAGACCGGCACCAAGGAGGAGCGCGACGAGATGGCAACAGCCATCAAGGAGGTCTTCGTTCAGTTCGACTGCTCTGTCTTCGGCGAGGCTCCCGCCCGCCACTGAAGCAAGCCAAGCTCCATCGACCCACGAGGCCGGCACACCGATGTGCCGGCCTCGCTTCACGTTTATGCGCATTTATTGCACAATGAACCTACGGACACCCACTCCCATCAGGAGGCACACCATGTCCCAGAACCTGCAAAACGACCCGCCCTACCCGCGGGTAGCCAATCCTTTACGCCGCCTGCAAAGAGCGGTGCACCGGGAAGCAGCTGCCGGAAACACCGAGGGAGCCGCACTCCTGCGCCAAGAGCTCAGAGTCGCTCCTCTCGATCCTGAAGTGATTTCCGTAAAAAGCCTCGGCAGTCGGGTCCGCACCTATGGCGTGCGCTACCGACTCAGGACCAAGGCCCTTCACGTGACCCCGGTCAGTGTGGGCGCCGAGCGTTCAGAGCAACCCGATCTCAACGATCTGGGTTGGGCCGCAGCCCAAGGCATCATCGACGTCATCGGTGTCGACTACGTGCTGATCCGGCCGTACGAGATCTACGTTGCCCTGTCCGACGCTTTCGAATGGGAGGACAATCTCGGCATTCACGACCAGATCCTGGCCCTGCTGCTGTCTCTGGTGAGTCTGGACAGCGATTCCGTTGAGATCTGGTACCGCAACACCCTGCCTCCCGGAATGGCGCCCGAAGACGCCGCTGAGGAGTCAGACGTCACGGACGAAGCCGCTGAAGGAAGCGAGTCTTGACCAGCCAGCCAGGGGCCGGCGCTATCTCATAGTTGAGACGGCGTCGGCCCCGGAAAGTTTTTTTATCTCTAGAATTTGCGGCTCAAGAAGTAGAAGTTGGGATCGCTGCGACGTACGAAGCCTATCGGCGGTTCCGGTATTCGGTTAATCACGCGCGGCTTGTATATTGGCCGGCGCGAACTGCGGGACAGTATAGTGTCAAATATTTGTCTCATAGACTGCGACTCCCTCTGCGAGCTTGACTCTTCAGTACCAATCCCTGCAGCTCACGGTAGAGCGCAAACTTGGTGTTCGCCGAATAGACCTTGGAATTCCCCTCGTTCGTAACAGTCACGAAACCGACGTCCGCGAGCCTTTTGAGCTCTCTCTGCACCTTGCCCGGGTCCTCTTTGATCATTTTCGCGAGGCCTCGCACGTGCATCCGGAAGTCGGGATACTTGGTGTATATTACGATGATTTTTCGTCTAGTCTTAGACGTTATGAACAGTTCAAGCATGTGTTTTTGTTTAACAATTTGGTGTTGTTAAATTGACCTTACCCCAGGCATAAGCGGAATGCAAGTGTTTTTTACAACGGCTTATTATTGCTCTTTTATAACTTTTATGCTATAACCATAAAACGGTCCACGCGACCCCACCCATCCTCCAATCGAAGGAGCACCTCACATGCCCAACGGGCTCATGCAATGGACCGAAGCGAGCAACGGTGAACGCGAAGTCGATCCAGACCTCACGCGACTGCGCTGGAACCTCATCCGAGAGCTTCCTGTCGACTTCGCCGGGCCTCTCGCCGACAAAGTGAATGGCGTACGCCGACAGATGGATCCCGACGTCGACTTGTACTCCACAGCGGACGTGATGATCGCCATCAGCGAGACACCTCGTTCGTTCTTCAGCCACAACTCGCCTGACGTCGAGATCCTCGTCCAGCCAGGCCGTCGCCTCGACGCCAAGGCCGTCCACGACCTGATCCGTCGCTGGATCGTGCTGTGGTTCCGCGATAACGACGGCGGCGAAATCGTCACTGTCGTCGACATCATCGTCGATGCGGACCGCGTCTACGGCAGCACCAACAACCTGGTGACGCACGCCAAGAGCACCTGGGACGACAACGAGATCTGAAACATGGGTGTAACCCGGGCCGTCGCAAGTTGACGGCCCGGCCCACGCAATAATCCAAAAAAGACCCCCGACTGGGGTCTTTTTGCTAGGCGCGCTTGGGCTTGAGCCGCGCCTTTTCCATCCGCTTCAGACGGTAGTTGTGCCACGTCACGAGCAGCGGTGAGGCATTGAAAATCGAGGAGTAGGTACCGGATGCGATACCGATCATGAGAGCCAAGACAAACATCTTGATCGACTGGCCGCCGAACAAATACAGCGCCAGCAGTGTCAAAAGCACGGTTACGGAGGTGTTTATTGAGCGCCCGATCGTCTCCAGGATCGAGTGGTTCACAATCGTCTCAAAGGTCCCCTTCTCGCGGCGCAGGTTCTCCCGGATCCGGTCAAACACCACGATGGTGTCGTGCACAGAGAAACCAATGGTCGTAAGTATAGCCGTCACGAATAACGCATCGACCTCGACATCGAAGAAGTGGCCGAGCAACGAGAACACGCCCAGGACAAATAGTGCATCGTGCAGCAGCGCGGCAATGGCCATGATGCCGAAGCCCCATGGGGAGACCGGCGGTGGTGCATTACGGAAAGCGAAGGCAATGTACAGCACGATAGCCACCGACACGGCAATCATGCTGGCAATGGCATTACGTGCAATCGTGCTCGATACTGCGGGACCGACCGAGTCGAATGAGAGCTCCTCGATTCCTCTTTCGGCCAACTCTGCCTTGAGCTTCTGGTGATTGGCCTCGTGTTGAGCCTGGGCTGACGGGTCTGTAAATCGGATCTGAGTCTGCCCCTCACCCGTCTGTACCAGCTGGATGTTCTGTAACTCAAGGCCTTCGGCCGCTGCCTCAACCTTCTCCTGCGTCACGTCTCCGCGTACCGTAGCTAGCTGACCGGCCTCGAAGTCGATGCCCAGGTTGAGCCCCCACAAGATGAGCGATACCAGACCGGGCAGGATCATCACGATCGAGATGGCGTACCAGAGTTTGCGTCGTCCGATTATATTCACGAAGCGGCCTCCTCTGGTGCCTTCACCCCATACCATCCATACCTACGACCCCAGCCCTGACGGATGACAAGCCTGAGCAGTGTCCGGGTCACCACAATCGCGGTAAACATCGACACGATTACGCCCAACGCCAGGGTCACTGAGAAACCGCGGATGATCGGGGTAGCACTTGATGTCAAAAATAGGATTGCACAGGTAATGAGCGTCGACACGTTGGAGTCGCGGATACTGGTCCAAGCGCGGTCGAAGGCGGCTTCGGTCGCTGCCACAAAGCTCTTACCTGCCCTCAGCTCTTCACGCATACGCTCGAAGATCAGGATGTTGGCGTCCACTGCCATACCAATACTAAGAATGAACCCGGCAATGCCCGCCAGGGTTAGAACGATCGTATAGCCCGGCACGAAGGCGCTGAGCTTGTACAGCGTCAACGTAATGGTGGTGTAGACGATAAGCGCCAAAACGGCCACCACGCCAGCCATACGGTAGTAGATGAGCATAAACAGTGCCACCACCGCCAGGCCGATACCGCCGGCCACCAACGAGTGCTGCACCGACTCCTTACCCAGGGTCGGACCGATCGTCCGCTGCTCTACCAGCGTCACAGGTACCGGCAGCGCACCAGCAGTAATCTCTTCGGCAATCTTCTTGGCTTCGGTCACATCCATATTGCCCGACAAGATGGCCTTACCGTCGTTGATCGGCTCAGTCCGCGCCGGACCGAAGGTCGGTTGTCCGTCCAGCAACGTCAGAAGTAAGGCACCGCTCTGCGACAGCTTGGTGGTCAATTCTCCAAACTTCCTCGTCGATTCACCAGATTTCAGATTCAGCGTTACCACCGGCTGGGCGCGCTGCGGGTCATAGTCGGCGTAGGCCGAGTCGACGTCCTTACCGTCAATACCGGTCGGTACCTGCGAACCGTCGGTCTGGTTGACCTCGACGAACTCAAGATTGGCCGTCTTACCAATGCGTTCAATCGCCTCGTTTACGTCCTTCACGCCCGGCAGGCTCACGCTCACCCGGTCAGAACCCTGCCGCTGCACGACAATTTCCGAAGTACCACCGAAGTTGGCCCGCTTGTTGATGACCGTGATCAAAGAGTTCATGGCAGAGTCGCGGTCTTCTGACTTTGTACCCTTCAGGTCAGCCTGGAATACCAGCTGTGCACCACCCTGGAGATCCAGGCCTTGCTTGACGCCGGTATTGGTATTCTTCAAGCCCAGCGACTTAAATAGCGCGTCCTCTTTGGGATACGCAATTACCGCCGTCACGACCGCAAGCAGGAATATCAGAGCAAATTTCAGTCGTAAACTCATATCTGACAAGCACTATATCCGACGGGATTGCTTCCAGTCAACGAGCCAGGGGCTGCTTATGACCAGCGCGCCACCACGTTGTTGATTCGCTCCATCACAGTATCGGGGTCAATCTTCTCTTCGTCGGTGTAGTAATGGCCAACTGAAAAGAAGTTATCGGGTATGTAGAGGTAGTGGAGCTCGTCCAGTTTGTGGTTGAGCCGCTCGATTACTTCAGCCGGCCCAACCGGTACGGCGCCGATCTTCTTCTCCACTTCGATGCGTTTCAGGTAAGTCAATGCGGCATCGAATGATAGGCCGTTCTTCACGCCGTCCGTCACGATGATGATGTTGCGTCCCACTAACTGGGCCGGGTCGGCTACGCCGTTCTCCCCCACGATCGAAGTCATCTGGTACATCTGCGCCAGCTTCTGCTCTTCGAGGTAGCCGCGCATATCTTCCATATACTCCTCCATCTCACCGGCCGAGATCATTGAGTTGTACGTAAATTGCCCGGTCTGATCCAGCGTACCGAGCACCAGGCTCTCATCACCCGGAGCCGAAATCTTGGCCGTCAGTAACAGCGATAATGTGCAGTGCAACCGGCGGGCAATCTGCTCGCCGACCGCTACTCCGCCCGGCGACAAGGCCAGCACCGCCGTGTTTTCGAACCGGTAATTGATTAGCTCGTCCGCCAATCTGTCACCAGCCTCACCCCTATCATGAAAATACATGCCCATATTGTACCAGCCCTTCTCCATCAAGCACTACCAAAATGGCCTCTGGAAGCAAACCACTATAATGGCCGCATGGAGTCACGCCGGTACTATCTGATCACACCGCTCGCCTACACCGGCGCGGCCACTGCCTTTACCTATCATGCCGAGCAGCCTCTGGGGCCGGGCACCATAGTCGAGGTACCGATTGGCCGCCGGCAAATCACCGGGGTTGTGCTCGAAGAATCGTCCAAACCCAGCTTTGCCACCAAGCCCATCGCGGGTGTCGTTGACGCCCCTCCTCTGCCCCCTGACTTGATATCACTCGCCGCTTGGCTAACCTCTTACTACGCCGCCAGTCCATCGAGCGTCTTCAGCACTCTGCTGCCCGCCGGCCTCACTAAACAGCGCCGGAGCAAAGAGGAGCCGCTCAGCTCACCGGGTACTGGGCTGCCGCCTCAGCCACTCACTTCGGAACAGACCGCGGCCCTCAAACGCATCCGCACCTCGAACCTCACGAGCCACCTGCTGCAAGGCGTCACGGGCTCCGGTAAGACCCGCCTCTACCTGGAGCTGACCGCCGAGGCGTTGGCCAACGGCCAGTCGGTGATCATCCTCGTCCCCGAAATCACCCTCACACCGCAGATCGTCGGCCAATTCGAAGCCGCCTTCGGCAGCCGCGTTCTTGCCAGCCACTCCAAGCTCACCGAAGCTCAGCGTCATCTGATATGGTCCCAGGCATCCACCGCCGCTGCCGCCGGCGAGCCCCGGATTATCATCGGACCCCGATCCTGCCTCTTCATGCCGGCACACAAGCTTGGCCTCATTGTCGTCGACGAGTGCCACGAGAGCACTTACAAGCAGGAACAACACCCCCGCTACAACGCCGTCTCCGCTGCCGCCAAAAGGGCCCACCTCACCTCCGCCCGACTCGTTTTAGGGTCCGCCACACCCGGTCTCGGCGAGTTGTTTTTAGCTCAACAGGCTGGACGACAGGCTCTGCTCTACTTAAACCGCCGCGGCAGCGCCTCCAGCCAGGTCTGCGGCGACTGCGGCCACGTCACCACCTGCCCTAACTGCAGCCTCCCTCTCACCTTCCATGCCGACCTCATGCGCCTGATCTGCCACCACTGCAACTACCGCACCCCCAACCCCGCCGTCTGCCCCGAATGCAACGGCGCCGACCTCAAACTCCTGGGCGGCGGCACCAAGCGTATCGAGGCCGAGGTCATCCGACTCTTCCCTGACGCCCGCGTCGCCCGGCTCGACCGGGACAGCGCCACCCTCAGCCACATCAAAACAGTCTTTCGCGCCCTCCAGAAGGGCGAGCTCGATATCGTGATCGGCACCCAGATGATTGCCAAGGGTCTCGACCTGCCCGCCATCGACACCGTCGGGGTCGTCAATGCCGATACCATGCTTTTCTTGCCTGACTTTACGGCCGCTGAACGCACTTTCCAGCTGCTCAGCCAGGTCAGCGGGCGGGCGGGCCGCGGCGACCGGCCGGGCCAAATCTACATTCAGACCTACTCCCCCACCCATCCAGCTATCGTGGCGGCCGCTACAGGCTCGTACGACCGCTTCGCCGCGAGCGAGCTCGAGGAACGCCAGGCGCTCAGTTACCCGCCCTATGTCTACCTCCTGCACCTCTCAGTCGCAGCGACCAACCAGGCAGTCGCCCAGCAAGAGGCGGCGGCTTTCGCAGCCCAGATCAAGCAGCGACCGGGCCTGGCAGTCATCGGTCCGGCGCCTTCCTTCATCGAGCAACAGGGCAAGAAATACGTCTGGACCATCACGGTGAAGTCGAAGCACCGAGCCGGACTGGTCGCCGTAGCCAGTGCGCTACCGGGCGACCACTGGTCGGCTGACCTAGACCCGGCTAACCTCCTCTAGTAAACTATCCCTACATGACCGCCAAAGATATCATTACCATCCCCAATCCCAAGCTTCGGGAGCGCTCCAAGCGCGTGGGACACATAGACGACGAGATCAAACAGTTAGCTGAGGACATGATCGCAGCCACGCTCGATTGGGAGGCGGGCCGCGAGCATGAATTTGGCGCTGCCCTGGCGGCCGTACAAGTCGCGCAGCTCTACCGCGTCATAGTGGTCCGCAACGACTTCGACAACAAGGCCGACAAGTCGTTCAGCGTCTTCATCAACCCTGAAATCGTGAAGGCCGAAGGTGAACCCGTCGAGGAACTCGAAGGCTGCCTCAGCGTCAAAGATATCTACGGATCAGTCGCCCGCTACCCCAAGGTCAAAGTGAAGGCTCTGAATCTGGAGGGTCGTCCGGTCCGCATCACTGCCACTGACTTCCTAGCCCGCGTCTTTCAACACGAAATCGACCACACCAACGGTATGGTCTTCGTGGACCGCGTAGAAGACCCGCACAAGCTCTTCCGCCTCGGCACGAACGGCAAGTTCACTCCGGTCCGAACAGGCTCCGACCCCCAATGACGCAAGATAGACTTATCTACTTCGGCACCGACGCCTTCAGCGTCCCGCCGCTTATCCAGCTGCTATCAGAGGACCGCGAAGTCGTAGCAGTTGTAACCAAGCCCGACAGCCGGACCGGCCGCGGCCGCGAACTCTCCTCGCCTGCCGTCAAACGACTAGCCGACGCCCGTGGCATCCCGGTATTGCAGCCCGACCGCCTACCCAGCATTGCCGCAGAGATTAAGCAGCTCAAGCCGAGCTCAGGCGTCGTCGTCGCTTACGGCAAGATCATCCCACAATCCATCATCGACCTCTTCCCCAAGGGCCTGATAAACATCCACCCCTCTCTCCTGCCCCGCTACCGCGGCCCTTCCCCTATCGAGTCCGCCATCCTCAACGGCGACGACGTCACCGGCGTCACGCTGATGCAGCTCGACGCCGAAATGGACACCGGGCCGACCTATGACGCTGCCAAGCTGCAGCTGACCGGCAAAGAGACGCGACCTGACTTGTACGAGCAACTAGCCGAACTCGGCGCCTCTCATCTGTCTGCCAAGCTGGACGCAATTCTGGAAGGGCGCATCGTCCCAATTCCGCAGGACAAGTCCCTGGTATCAATCACTCGCCTGCTCGAGAAATCCGACGGCGACATCGACTGGAGCCAGCCGGCTGACCAGATCGAGCGCGAAATCCGCGCTTACCTGCTGTGGCCAAGCAGCCGTACCGAGCTAGCAGGCACTCAAGTCACAATTACCTCCGCCCATACTCAACCCGCCTCGGGCCAGCCCGGTCTCGCCTTCCGCACCGCCGCGGCCGAACTCGCGGTCTATGCCGGCGAGGGTAGTCTCATCGTCGACACTCTTAAGCCAGCCGGCAAACGCGAAATGACCGGCCCTGAGTTTCTGGCCGGTCATCCGCTTCCTGAGCGTATTTAAGCTATTTGGGGGCTATCGGTCCCTTGGGTCGCTGCTGGTTCTGCGGCGTGCCCTTGCCGACACGATTCAGCCAGTACATCAAGCTACCGGTGCGACCGATAATACCGCGGCCACGATGGCGGTCGAGCCGGGATATCGGGGAAGGCGTCCCTGGTACCGGAGGGTTTCGGGCATCGTAATCATTAATGTAGTCATGGTACCGACCGTTCTGACCGTCAATCGTATCTCCCATGCGGAAGTTCCCGCGCACCTTGTCCTTTACGCCCTCAGATCCATCGGCTTTAGTATTGGGACGCTGCGCCAGATGTGACTGGTCGTCCGCCCGTGTCTCCGCAAATGTATCAACCGCTGATTGAGGAGGACGGTTTAGCCCATTGCGGCTCACATCGGGCGCTTCCTCGCTCGATACCATCGTCTGGCTGATCATCTCACCTGTCCGACGGTTGTACCGCTCGACTACCCAGAGGTGCGGATTGCCGGGCACCTCAAACCATGACTCGAGCATCTTGGGTCCCTTCCGGAATCCGCCGCTCTTGATCTCAGTCGACGGCAGCGGCGCCACATTCAACATCGCCCTGACCTCTTGAGCCTCTTCTTCTGTCCTTACCGTCTCTTTGTGCGATTCATGACGCGTAGCGCGCGCCTGCATGTCGGTCACATTCCCCATCAGCCTGACAATCCTGTCAGCGTGCTCTTGCGATACCTGGACTTGCCGGTTCTTCTCATCTTGCACTGCCCGGTCGCGAGCTTCGGTCATCAGCTTCTTGATATTGACGTCGGTCTGACGGTCAATCGCGGCCTGATACTGCTCATGGACTGCCGACTGGCCTCTAGCCTCGGAATCATACTGTAGCGAGTCTGCATGCGCAGCATTTCGCTCGTCCCGGATTTGATCAGCCGTCATCCCGCCAAGAGCCGCCTCCCTGGCCTGGATAGCGGCCACTTCAGCCGGAGTGCGCTTGGCATCCCTTTCAGCCTGAGCAGCCACCAGTTTGTCCGCCTTAGCCTTATCGTCAGCCGCTTTTGCTTCTGCTGCGTCATGCTGCTGCAGCAGTTCCTCGGCCTTTTCTTCGCCATGCTGCGTCACCAGTTTGCGCTCAAGCAGGGCGCGCTCCATCTCTTTGCGTGCGCTGTCGACTACGTCCTGATCAGTCACTTTGGTATCAGCCTTCAACGTATACTCGCCGGTCGCTGAGTTATGCCTCACCTGGTTTCGTGTTAGTTTCCTATCCACTCCCTCAACGACAGTACCGGCCTTGAGAACCACCTGGTTATCGCCGTATTTGTTGAGCCGGTCCTGTTCCTGCTTTTGCACCGCCGCCACCTTATCGGCTTCGGCGATTTTCCGACGAGCCTCGGCCTGGCGATCACGCTGATCCTGAGCATTTGCGGCCTTCGCCTTGGCTTTTCGCTCAGCTTCGTCACGTTCAATGGCTCCCTTACGGTTACCAATGTTGCTAATAGCTTCCGTAAATGTATCTTGCTGTTCTTCGGGTAGATTCCCTACTTCAGCTAGAAATGCCTGTGTGATCGCGAGCTGCCGCTTATCAGTAGGATTTATGATGAACTCGCCGGGCTGGCCGGGCACGGCAGGCCTAGCGGCCTGGTAGCCCCGTTCTCCCTGCTTGCCTTTCTGCTGCTGCGCAGGCTTAGCCGGCACCGGCTCCTTCGTAGCGTATAGTGAAACATCGCCACGCCGGTACGACTGCTCCAGCATGTAGGCTAATTGGGCAACCTTGTCTTCGTCCGACGCCAAGGGCGTAAGTTCTTTCTTGAGCTGAGCCTGCGTCTGTTCACGAATCGCCTCAAGTTTTCGGGACTTCAGATTATCGAGCAGCTCTTCAACATCCGGCACATCCGGCGTGGTCGCCACCAGTTCGACACCACCGAAGGTGTCATCCAGGCGCATGTCCTCGTTGACGTTGCGCTTAATCAGGCCATTATCGATAGCCTGTTTCAGTTTTAAATCACACTCAGTCGAGCTCAGCGAATCGATCACTGACGGCTCGAAACCCTTGGTGGCCTCAGCTAATTTTGCCGGGTCGTTGCGCAAATCCTCCGGCGTATATTTTGGTTGTAATTCTTCGGCTGTGGCTTCGGGAGATGTGGACACAGTAATCACTGCCCCTTAATTAAGGGCAGTATAGCATAACAGATATAGACTGCTTAAATTTTCTTGAGCAACCGTTCAATTTCGGCGGCATATTCGCCACCGCTGTCGCGCTTGAAGTGCAGCCGCGGCACAAACTTGGTCGTAAGCTTGCGGTTGAGCGCATCTTGAATCTCACCCCGCTCCTGCTCGATGTGGGCCCATAGCCGGTCCTGCTCCGCTGGATCACCCAGCAGCCCAATCCACACTGTTGCGTTGCGCAAATCCGGCGCAGCGTCCACGCGCGTCACGGTCACGGCCGCGGCATCCCGGTCCAAGAGTTGGATAATAGCGGTCGCCACGACCTGCTGAATTACACTCTCAACCTTGGGCACACGCTGGGACACTACAGACTCCGGGCCTTGGTCTCGATGGTGAAGAACTCGAGCGTGTCGCCGAGCTCAATGGGCGTGCTGGTGGCGACGTTGATACCGCAGGTCTCGCCCTCGAACGCCTCGCGCGCCTCCTGCTTGTCCTTCTGCAGGCTGGTCAGGGTGCCTTCGCCGACTACCTCGCCACCGCGCTTGATACGGAAGCGCAACTTGGGCTCAATCCGGCCGCTCGTCACGGTACCGCCGGTCACAACGTTGGTCTTGGTCGTCTTAAAGACTCCCTTGATCTCAAGTTCGGCCACCACGGTCTCAACTACCTCGGGCGGCAACAGCTGGCTCAGAGCGTCGCGCAGATCATCGGTCAGCTCGTAGATGACGCGATACAGACGCACGTGCACACCTTCGCGGTTCGCCAGCGCCTTCAAGCTCGAGTTGAGACTGACGTTGAAGCCTATCATTAGCGCCCCGGCAGTCTTGGCGAAAGCGATGTCAGATTCCGAAATATCACCGACTGCCGAAGACACTACGCGCACTGCCACTTCATCATTCTTTAGTTGGTCCAGGCTCTCGTGCAGCGACTCGAGCGAACCCTGGGTGTCGGCCTTCAACACTACGTTGAGTTCCTTGACGTTTCCGGCCGTAATCGCGGCCGACAGTTGAGTGGCGTCAATCTTCTTGATACCGAGTGACTTGGCCTGTTCCCGGCGCACAGTTGCAGCCGCCGCTTCACGGGCCTCTTTGTCACTCGAAACTGCTTGGAAATAATCACCAAATGAGGGTACGTTCTTGAAGCCCATCACGACTGCGGGCATGCCCGGATGGGCCACCTGGATGCGGCGACCACGAAAGTCACCCAGTGACCTCACCTTGGCGTAGGTGGACCCTGCAACCAGATAGTCGCCCATTTTCAATTGACCATTCTGGACCAGCACGGTCGCCTGTGGACCCTTGCCGGCATCGAGGTGCGACTCGATAACAGCGCCTTCAGCCGGACCGTCGGGCCGGGCTTTGAGTTCTTCGATGTCAGCTACGAGCAGCACCACGTCGACAAGCTTGTCGAGGTTGGTACCGGCTCTGGCTGAGACA
>JAQZBT010000049.1 GCA_029237755.1 Candidatus Saccharimonadota bacterium | reverse complement strand
CTTCGCCGAAGCCGCCCACGCCGGCAACATCATCGTGGCTCTGGACGAAGCCCAACTCTTCTTTGGCCAGGGCACCGGCGCCGTCAACCTCAGCCAGGTCCTGCTGCCGGTCATGCAGTCGAAACGTATCAAGCTGGTTTTGGCCGTCACGCCGGGAGACTGGCAGCGCCTCATGGCCATGAACTCATCCATGGCCAGCCTGCTAACGCCCCTCATGCTGGCAGAGGCGCCTCAAGCCGAGGTCATGCGTGTGCTGGGCGACCGCGCGCTCCTGCTCGAGAACGGCAAGGCCGTCACTACCTATGCCGCCTTACTCGAGGCCTACCGGCTCTCGGGCCGCTACTTCCAGGAAGAGTCCTACCCGGGACGGGCCATCAAACTCCTCGAGGCGGCCCACAACTTCCCGGATGGGGCCTTTATCTCCGAACGCTCGGTCCAGCAGGCGATCGAAAGCCAGTTTGGCGTCAAAGTCGGAGCTACTACCAGCGCCGAGTCAGATGTGCTTCTCAACCTCGAAGACAAGATCCACCAGCGCATGATCAACCAGACCCGCGCCGTCAGTGTCGTCTCCAACGCCCTGCGGCGCGCCCGGGCTGGCGTCTCCAACCCTCGCCGCCCCATCGGCTCATTCCTGTTCCTGGGCCCCACCGGTGTCGGTAAGACCGAGCTGGCACGGAGCCTGGCTGCGCTCTACTTTGGCGCCGAGGACAGCGTCATCCGCCTCGACATGAGTGAGTACCAGCAGGTCGCTGACGTCGACCGCATCCTCCAGGGCGCCGCCGAAAATCCGCAGGGACTCCTGCCCAAGGTCCGTTCGACGCCTTTCAGCGTCGTGCTATTCGACGAGATTGAAAAAGCCCACCCCAACATCCTCAACCTGTTCCTGCAACTGCTTGATGAAGGCAATCTTACCGACACCACCGGTAAGCCGGCCTCTTTCAAGGACGCCATCGTCATTGCCACCTCCAACGCCGGCGCCGATGAGATCCGCAAGCACATCGAGGCAGGGGAGGAATTGGAGTCTTTTGAGCAGGATTTCGTCAATAACCTCATCAGCTCCGGCTCGTTCAAGCCCGAGTTGCTCAACCGCTTCGACGAGATCGTACTCTTCCGGCCGCTCAAGCAAGAAGAGCTGGGTCAGGTTGTGAAGCTGATGATCTCCGAAGTTAACAAGACTATCGCCAACCAGAAGATCACCGTTCAGCTCGCTGACGACGCTATTGCCGAGCTGGTAAAGGCCGGATACGACCCGAGGCTCGGTGCCCGTCCGATGCGGCGCATGGTCCAGCGGCGTGTGGAAGATGCTATAGCCGGCATGATTCTGCGCGGCGAAGCCAAACCCGGCGACAATATCATGATCGATGCCGCCCATTTGGGACCCAACCAGTCGACTGCTGCACCGGCAGCGCCAACTAGTGTAGAATAGCCAATCTAGAATTTTAGATAATGCGGCCGTCCACCGGACGACCCATCCTAAAGTATGTAAGAGTGAGGTACCCACCATGGCTAAACCAGACAGCCGGCGACCCAACCAGGACCGGCGTGACTACGACGAATTCCGCGAGTCGCTGGCCACCACCCCCAATCGCACCTACCGCAGCGCCGTCGAGCCCGACGACCGCACATCCGTAATGGAACAGGTCGTCCGCGTGGTTGCGCTCGTATTGTGCTTCCTGCTAGCCATGCGCTTTATCGTTAGCCTCTTTACGGCCAATGTCTCCAACGGATTCGTTAACTTCTTCCGCGCCACGACCAACTGGATCGTAGCGCCCTTCCAATCCTTCTTCGGCAGCCCACCAGCAGGCACAGGCGGCTTCTTCGACTGGCCCGCCCTGGCCGCCCTCATCTGTGTCGGGATCCTGGCAACGCTGTTGATCAGCCTGATGCGGCCGCGAACAGACTATTAGCAACGCAAACGCCGCGTACCGGAATGGTACGCGGCGTGCGAAACGAAACTATTTCTGGTTAGCGACGGCCGCCACGAGCACCAGCAAAAGCAGGCGACTCAATGACGAAAGTTAGGGCTTTGCCCATCTGTCCCGCGCGACCAGTTCGGCCGATGCGGTGGACATAGTCCTCGTACTGCTTCGGAGCGTCATAGTTGATGACGTGCGAGACGTTGGGGATGTCGAGACCGCGGGCAGCGACATCAGTGGCGATGAGGGCCTGTACACGCTCGGCCTTGAAGTCATTCAGGGCCTTCTGGCGCTGAGGCTGGCTCTTGTTGCCGTGAATGGCAGCGACCCTGAGGCCGCGCTTGTTGAGCCGGTCGGCGAGGCGTTGCACGCCCCACTTGGTCTCACCGAAGATCAGGACCTTCTTGAAGTCGGGGCCCGAGAGTAGCTCGACGAGCTTCTCTTCCTTGGCCTCCTTGTCACCCGATACCCGGACGACATCCTGCTCCACATGATCGCTGGTTTCACCCTTGCGCACGCTAACGGTGGCGGGATCCTTCAGGAGGGTGGTGATGAGCTGCTCAATGTCAGGGGTAATCGTAGCGCTGAGAAACAGCGTCTGACGGTCTTCACGGATATGGCTCATGATCGCGCGAATATCGCGGATGAAGCCCATGTCGAGCATGCGGTCCGCCTCGTCTAGCACCAACACGTCAAACTCGTCCAGCTTCAGGTTCTGATTTTCGATCAGGTCCTTGAGGCGTCCGGGGGTGGCGACAATGAACTGAGGACGGCGGCGCAGCTGGTCGAGCTGACGGCCCATAGAGGCTCCACCGACCACCAGTGTCGCATACATCTGCAAGCCCTTGGCAAAGATACGGAACTCCTCCTCGATCTGGATAGCCAGCTCGCGGGTCGGAACCAGAATCAGGCACCGATTTGCCAGACCATGCAGCATGCGCTGCAGGACAGGCAACAGGAAGGCAGCGGTCTTACCCGTGCCGGTGTTGGCCAGACCGATCAGGTCGCGGCCTTCGAGGACGTAGGGGATAGCGCCGTCCTGAACCGGAGTCGGCAGCTCGTAGCCATGAGACTCGATATTAAATTGCAGGCGATCGTCGAACTTGAAGTCGACAAACTTGTGAATCGGCTCAAATGGAGCCTCTTCAGCAATTTCGATAGCCTTATTAATGAATTTGTTAGGGTCGATAGTTTTTACTTTGGGAGCGCGATGGGGATGATTGTGGATACAAAAGGTTTCCTTTATTTACTGAACTGCCTCGCGAATTGGCAGGTCCAGCAAACGCGTGCCGCGAATTCACGATCAACAATTGGAACTACTCTAGCACATAACGCTTGCTTTAGCAAACCCTGTATCTGGTGCGCTCACTCAAAAATTACCTTGACGCGCCAACCAGCCGTCTGTTAGTTTCGGTTCTCAGTGCTCCACCGCGAGTTGCGATTTATCCCCAGGCTGATTAATTCAAGAACTGATACCATAACCACCATGAGCAAAAACCTAGTCATAGTAGAGAGCCCCGCCAAGGCCAAGACCATCGCCGGCTTCCTCGGCAAAGACTACGCCGTCGAGGCGTCGTTTGGTCATGTCCGTGACCTCCCCAAGTCCGGCATGTCCATCGATATCGAACATGGCTTCGTACCGACATATGAGATCAGCCCGGACAAGAAGAAGCGCATTACCGAACTCAAAAAACTCGCCAAAGGCGCCACCGTCTGGCTGGCATCCGATGAAGACCGCGAAGGGGAGGCGATCAGCTGGCACCTCTGCCAAGCCTTAAACCTCGACCCCAAGACGACCAAGCGCATCGCTTTCCACGAAATCACCAAGACCGCGATCGACCGCGCCGTCGCCAATCCCCGCCACGTCGACCAGGCCTTGGTAGACGCTCAGCAGGCCCGCCGCGTGCTCGACCGACTGGTAGGGTATGAACTTTCGCCCATCCTGTGGAAAAAGATCCAGGCCGGCCTCTCCGCCGGTCGCGTCCAATCTGTCGCTGTCCGCCTCATCGTTGAGCGGGAGCGCGAGATCGAGAACTTCACCGCCGGCTCCGCTTTCAAGGTCACGGCCGAGTTTACGGCCGGAGACGATAAGCTGGTCGCTGAGTTGCCGACCCGCTTCAAGACCGATGCTGAAGCCCGGCAGTTTCTTAATGACATTGTGCCGGCTAAATTCGCTGTTGCCGACGTCGAGACCAAGCCGGCCAGCCGCAAGCCCGCCCCGCCCTTTACGACATCCACCCTGCAACAGGAAGCCAGCCGCAAGCTGGGCTTTAGTGTCCGGCAGACCATGGTGCTCGCACAGCGCCTCTACGAAGCCGGAAAGATCACTTATATGCGTACCGACTCGGTCAACCTGTCGGAGCTGGCCATCGAGTCGGCCGCCAAACAGATCAAGAAGCAGTTTGGTGCAAATTACTACCAGGAACGGGAATTTAAGACCAAGACGGCCGGCGCCCAGGAGGCTCACGAGGCTATCCGCCCCACCCATTTCGACGCTGACCTCGCCACAGTCTCCAAAGATAAAGGTGAACAGAAGCTCTACGAGCTGATCTGGAAGCGCACCGTCGCCTCCCAGATGGCCGACGCCCGCCTCGAGCGCACCACTGCCACGATTACGATCTCCACCCGACCCGAGCAATTCGTGGCCAAGGGCGAAGTTGTGCTGTTCGACGGCTTCCTCAAACTCTATCTGGCCCACGAGTCCGACGAGGATCTGGAAGAGGAAGGGATACTACCGCCGCTCAAGGCCGGGCAGGACCTGCCCCTCGTAAAAGGCGACGCTACTCAAGTCTATGACCGCCCCAAGCCCCGCTACACCGAAGCCAGCCTCGTCCGCCGTCTCGAAGAGATGGGCATTGGCCGGCCCTCCACCTACGCTCCCACCATCTCGACCATCCAGGACCGCGAATACGTCGAAAAGGGCGACCTTGAAGGCAAGGAGCGACCAGTCAAGCGTTTCGAACTCATAGGCGGCAACGTGACCGAGCAAGACACGTTTGAAAACTACGGCGCCGACCGCGGCAAACTCTTCCCGACTTCGGTTGGCATGCTCGTCTCCGACTTCCTCGTCAAACACTTCCCGGCCATTGTGGACTACGATTTCACCAAGAAGGTGGAAGAGGAGTTCGACGAGATCGCCGACGGCAAGCAGAAGTGGAACAAGATGATCGCCGAGTTTTACGGACCCTTCCACAAGACTGTCGAGGCCGCCGAGGACATCTCCCGCCAGGAGGCAGCCGGAGCCCGTGATCTCGGCAAAGACCCAGCCACCGGAAAAATGATCATCGCCCGCCTCGGCCGCTACGGCCCCATGGTCCAGCTGGGCGAAGCTACCGACACCGACAAGGATGGCAACGAGGTGAAGCCCAAATTCGCACCACTTCCCCAGGGCAAGCGTCTCGACGAGGTAACACTCGAAGACGCCCTCGAGATGTTCAAATTGCCCCGCATTATCGGCAAGACCCCAGACGGCCAGGAGATAGGTGCCAACTTCGGACGCTTCGGACCATACGTCAAATGGGGCTCAAGCTACGTCTCGATCAAACCCGACGACCCGTTCACTATCACCCTCGAGCGTGCCTTGCAGCTCATTGCCGAGAAGCAGAAGGCCGATGCCGCCAAACACATCAAGGCCTTCGAAGGCACGAGTGTCGCCATTATGAACGGACGCTTCGGTCCCTACATCACCGACGGCAAGAAGAATGCCAAAATCCCCAAAGACACCGATCCAGCCTCAATAGAGCTGGCCCAAGCGCAGGAGCTACTAGCCGCCGCCCCGCTTCGTGCAAAACGCCGACGCATCGTCAAATCTTAGCTTTAGCATCTGGAAAAGCTATATTGTAATAACGACCAACTACGGTTACGATACTTGTCTAAAATGACAATTTGATTGTCATTTGAGTGTAGCAACCAACTGCGAAGTCGGGGTCTTTATGGCGCGTGCAAAGAAAAACAAGCGGTTAAAAACTCGCCAGTCCACTGGCTTCTATGAATCATTGCCGCTCCAGATCACCCCTCCGCCGGCACTGCCTGAAGTATCCCAGCATCTCACCGCCGGCGCCCAAGCCATCAGTTCCAAGCTCCGCCAGACCAAGCAGCGGCTGGATGAACAGCGTTGGGGAATTGCACACCTGCCCGGCCTATGGACTCATCTGCGCACCAATATCTGGCCGCGCTTCCGCGCCGGCCTGCACCAAATGCGACAAAACGTCTCCGCCAGCGTCATGAGTGTCACCCGTGCTACGGCGGTCGCCGGCCACCTCGGCGCCGATGCCGCGGGACGCTACCTGCCCCCGTTTGTCGGCGACTTACGGGACTTTTTGGTACGTACGTGGCGGTCTCTGCGCAGCCGGCGCGCCCGATATATCTACCTATCAGTATCCGCCGCGGCTGCACTTGCAGCAGTCTCACTGGTTGCCGTCACAGCCGCCTCGGTCATGACCGCCTATGCCAACGACATCGCCAGTCCGGCCGCCTTATTGAGCAAGAAGAAGACCGGCACCGTCATTTTGGATCGCAACGGCGCCGTCCTGTTTGAAGGCTATGGAGCTCAGGCCACCAAAGAGGTTCCTCTGAATGAGATCCCCAAGGCACTACGTGAAGCGACCGTGGCAACCGAAGACGCCGACTTCTACAGCCACCCCGGATTCTCCTGGCGCGGCACAGCCCGGGCAGCCTGGGTCGACATCACCAAGCGCGGCAAGATAGAAGGCGGATCGACCCTGACGCAACAGTTGGTGAAAAACGCTCTGCTCACCTCCGACAAAGATTTCGGACGCAAGGCACAGGAGATCTTACTCGCCTTCGAGATCGAAAAGCGCTACAGCAAAGACCAGATCCTCGAGATGTACCTCAACGAAATCTACTACGGCGAGGGCGCCTCAGGCGTGGAAGCCGCTGCCCAGACCTACTTCCACAAACCGGTCAGTAAGCTTACGCTCGGCGAATCCGCCCTGATCGCCGGACTTCCGCTGGGTCCGAGCCGCTTTGACCCCAATGCCAACCTTGAAGCAGCTACTGGCCGGCGCAACTTCGTGCTCTCCCGCATGCAGGAATTAGGCAAGATCACGAAAGCCGAGGCGGAAGCCGCCAAGGCGCAACCAATCAAGCTCGCCTCAGCTGGTGCTCCCGAAACCGCCCCCGGCAGCGTAGACCCGATGATGGTCTACGCCCGCACCATCAATATCCGCGCCCCGCACTTTGTCTTCTATGTCCTCGACCAACTCCGCGCCCAATACGGCGAGCAGGTCATTGAGCAAGGCGGCATTACCGTTACCACTACCCTCGACCTGGCCAAGCAGAGCCTCGCCGAAGCCAGTATTGCCAAGCGCGTCGGCGAAATCTCCGGCCGCAACGTCACCAACGGCGCCTTGATCGCCCGCAAGACCGACACCGGCGATATCCTGGCCATGGTTGGCAGCGTCGACTACAACGCACCGGGCTTTGG
Source organism: Candidatus Saccharimonadota bacterium (assembly GCA_029237755.1). Taxonomy (GTDB): domain Bacteria; phylum Patescibacteriota; class Saccharimonadia; order UBA4664; family UBA4664; genus JAQZBT01. Next base: position 2,108 of record JAQZBT010000049.1, on the reverse strand, counting down.
TAACGTCAATGTGACTCTGTCCGAGCGCCAACCCGGCTCCAGCTTCAAACCCTTCACCTACGCCGCCGCCTTCAAGAAAGGCTGGAACGGCTCTTCCACCGTCGATGACACCCCGATGACCCTGGTCAACGGCGACGGCTCGCCCTACATTCCCAAAAACTACGATGGTGAATTCCGCGGCCGGGTCACGCTGCGCCAGGCGCTAGCCAACTCTCTGAACATCCCGGCACTCAAGACCCTCCAGTTTGCCGGCATTCCCGAAACTATCCAGACTGCCAAAGATTTGGGCATCACCAGCCTCAACGAACCCAACCGCTACGGCCTGGCGTTGACCCTGGGTGGGGGAGAGGTCAGGCCCATTGATATGACCACTGCGTACTCCACCTTTGCCAACAACGGCGACCGGGTCATGCCGCGCAGTATTCTCGAGGTCAAGGACAAGCACGGCAAGGACATCACCAAAACCAAAACCATCGACGTCACCAAAGGCGTGATCGATCCCCGAGTAGCCTACATGATCACCAACATCCTCTCCGACAACAACGCCCGCATTCCGGAATTTGGTGCCAACTCGCCACTCAAGCTCTCCTCCCGCGTGGTTGCCGCCAAGACCGGGACCACCAACGACTGGCGCGACAACTGGACCGTCGGCTACACACCCCAAATCACGACCGCTGTCTGGGTAGGCAATAATGACAACTCAGCCATGGCAGATGTCACCGGCACCACCGGCGCCGGCCCGATCTGGAATGACTTTATGGAAGGCGCCCACGAGGGTCTACCGGAAGTCGCCTTCACCGCCCCCTCCGGCGTCACGGTAGCAAAGATCTGTAAGGATGGAGGGCTTGCTGAATCCGGCGGCTACGACGAAGTATTCCTCGCCGAAGCCGTACCTACCCGCAAATGTTCAAGCTATAACACCAGCCGCCCTTTAGAGGACAAGAAGCGCGAGCAGTCCGAGAAGCCGGACGAGACACCCAAACCCGAGACAAGCCCAATCGGGGGCGCTCCGGCCGGCGATGAGCCTCCGCCAATCGAGGAACCGGAACCAGAAGATACACCTGCGCCGATCCGCACGCCCCGTCTGCCCCGGTCGCTCGACTAAGCCCGTATACTAGAGCTACATGCAGGAACTAGTTAAGAAACTCGAAGCCCTCGCCAAGGCGATCGCCGAGGCGGTGGACAAGCTTCACATCGACGCCGACGAAGCCGAAGCCGAGCGGCTCACCAATGAGACTCTCCAACCCGACTTCTGGAGCAATCCAGGTGAAGCGGCCAGCAAGTCACAACAACTCGCCGGCCTGGTTAAGCACGTCGAAGCCTGGCGCACTCTGCAAAAAGCCGTTGGCGATGAACTGGAAGCCCTACAGGAGTTTGGCACCGAGCCAGGCTACCTTGAATCGGCCACTCATACTTATAAGAACCTCGAACGCGAATTTGCCGGTAAAGAGTTCGAACTTAAACTGTCCGGTCCGCATGACCGCTCATCGGCCATCGTAGAGATCCACGCCGGAACGGGCGGTACCGACGCTCAGGACTGGGCCCAGATGCTGCACCGCATGTATCTGCGCTGGGCTGAGCGCACTGGTCTTGCTACCGAAATTGATTCGCTGTCGCCGGGGGAGGAAGCGGGCCTCAAAAGCGTGACCTTCGAAGTCAGCGGTCCCTACGCGTATGGAAAGCTGAAAGGGGAGGCCGGAGTCCACCGCCTGGTCCGACTGAGCCCGTACAACTCCGACAACTTGCGCCAGACCTCTTTCGCGCTAGTCGAAGTGCTGCCGCAACTGGAGAAGCAATCGGAGCTCGAGATCGACCCGGCCGATCTGCGCATCGACGTCTACCGCTCCGGCGGCCACGGCGGCCAATCGGTCAACACTACCGACTCGGCTGTCCGTATCACGCACCTGCCTACCGGCACCGTCGTCGCTATCCAGAACGAACGCTCACAGCTCCAAAACCGCGAGAAGGCCATGGCTATCCTGAAGTCCCGGCTTACCACCTTAATGGAGGCTGAGCACAAAGCCTCTCTGACCGAGCTGAGGGCCAGCGACAAGGCCGCCGAGTGGGGCCAACAGATACGAAATTATGTTCTTCACCCCTATACCAAA
>JAQZBT010000002.1 GCA_029237755.1 Candidatus Saccharimonadota bacterium | reverse complement strand
CTCCATCGAGATGAAGCCGGAAGCCACCGGCAACCTCGAACGGGTCGAGCAGGCGGTGAAACTGAGCCAGTCAGTGTTCAGGGACTAGGCAAGCGAATTATTTGAGGTCCGGGTCGTGGTCCGGCTGCGCAACAGTCTTGAGCACCGGCACCGGAGCCGCGAAGAACGACTTGCGCGCGATGAAGTTCCAGGTAAAGACTAGTCCCGTCGTCACCGCTTTTGACACGACATAGTGCATACCCAGACCGGATGTGAGCACCCACATCAACAGGTCGTTGAGTCCCAGTCCCACCAGGCCAATGGCGCCAAACATCCCAAACTCGCGCCACCGGCTATGCCGCGAGCGCGGGAAGACCCACAGCATGCTCAGCACGTAGTTGACCACCAGCGCGACGACAAACGCAATCGTGGCCGCTGTCAGGTAGTGCATGCCCGCCTCGGTCAGCAGTACCAACAGCCCGAAGTCCACCGCCAGCCCGATGCCGGCGACAAACGCGTACCGTACCAGCTGCACCGAGGTCTTGTCCGACTTGGTCCTCAAACTGCGCTTTAGCCTATCCATTACATTGATGCTAACACCTCATCCCGCTCATGCTAATCTAACCATATGAGGTTTACGTGGAGTGCTCTCGTGCGCGGTTACCGGGGTGTTTGGCGCCGCTGGACAGACAGCACCGTGGCCGAGCGCAAGCAGATACTGCCCTACATCGACGGCCTGCGCGGTGTCGCCATTCTGATGGTCATCGCCTACCACTTGGCCGCCGAGGTCGGAGCGCAATTTGCCATCGGCCCCCTGCAGACCGTCTTCGGCTCCGGTCATCGCGGCGTCCAGCTCTTCTTTATATTGAGCGCCTTCACCCTCTTCGCCTCATCCCAGAAGCGCTTCAAGACCGACCGCCTGCCCATCCTCAGCTTCTATATCCGCCGCATCTTCCGCATCGTACCGTTCTGGCTGCTCGTCAACGTGATCTGGGCGCTGATCCTGCTCCCCAACTGGACGACCGTAGCCTCGTCCGCCACCTTCGCCTTTGGCTTCCTGCGCTTCATCCCCGGTTACGAGCTCGTGCCGGGCGGCTGGAGCCTCTTTGTCGAAGAGACCTTCTACCTCTTCCTCCCGCTCATCTTCGGCTTCATCTCCAGCACTCGCCGCGCGCTTGGTCTGGCCATCCTGCTCTTCGTCATCAGTGAGCTCTGGTGGCGGTTCGCTTCACAGATCCAAGCCTTCAGCCACGCCAACTTCATCTTCTTCGCCCCGCCGGCCCACTGGTTTGCCTTTGGTCTCGGCATCCTGCTCTTCTTCGTGGCGACCAACGAGCGCGTCCGAACCCGCCTGCTCGAAAACCGGGTCGCTTACTACTTCCTCGATGCCGCCACCCTCGTCGCCGGCTTTTTCCTACTCTCGGGCGAGTACCGCCTCGCCACCCTGTCGCTCTTGCTGGTGGTCTTCGCCTCGATCCCATCACGCACCATGCTCGGCCGGATCATGCGACTAGGCCTGCTCAGGCGCCTCGGCCGTTACTCCTACTCCATCTACCTGCTCCACTTCCTCTTCCTCATCACGCTGCTGCCGGTGCGCGACTGGCTCTGGCGCGTCACCGGCGCAGTCGACGGCCCGGCCGAGCTCAAGCTGGCCGTCTATCTGCCGGTCTTCTGCGCGGTCATGCTGGTAGTCGGATTCCTGTCGTTCAATCTGTTCGAGAAGCCCTTCATCGACATGGGCCGCCGCCTCAACGCCTGGATCAACCGTCGCCGCGCCCAGCCCGCCACTCAGGCAGAAATGACTGCCCTCTAGCGCCCTGCTATCATGTAGCGGTAACTCGGAGTGGCTTGTGGCACGAAAGAAACTGTCGGAATTCCGCGCAAAATCTATCCTAACTGCGGCTCTGGGCGTGGAATATGCCGGCGTTTCAGTCGACACGGACGACAAAGGTTGGCAAAAGCACCTGCCCTCCAAAGGCCGCTTCGTGGTCAAAGTCGACCAGGGCGTAAAGGGCCGGTTCAAGAAAGGCCTGGTCAAACTCGACGTGGCCGCGGCGGATCTCGCCAAGGCCGTCACTGAGCTCGGGAGCCGCGGTTACCGCTACCTCCTCATCGAACCCTTCGCCGCCCACGCCGAAGAAGCTGAATTCTACCTCTCCATCGAGCGCACCCGGGCCGGCAACTTCGTCAGCTACTCCCGCCTTGGCGGCATCCACGTCGAATCCAAGGCCGGGGCCATCAAGCGGGTCCGCCTCGAGTCCTCATCCGACTCCGCCGCCGCGAAGGAACTCGGCTTGCCGCCCGAGTCGCTCCAGATCCTCGCCGACACCTTCGACGACAACTACTTCGCCTTCCTCGAGATCAACCCGCTCGTTATCACCGACGGCACGCCTCAGCTGCTCGACGCGGCTGTTGAAGTGGACGACGAAGCCGCCCCGTTCGTGAACGAGCGCTGGACTCCGGACGACTTCCGCGACCCGTCACAACTTACGCCCGAAGAGGAGGCTATCCTCGAGCTCGCCTCCCAGTCACAGGCCTCATTCCGCCTCAAAGTCCTCAACCCCGACGGCGCCTTCTTCCTCCTGCTCTCCGGCGGTGGCGCCAGCATCGTCGTCGCCGACGAGGTCAACAACCAGGGCCACGGCAAACTCCTGGCCAACTACGGCGAATACTCCGGCAATCCCAACGTCGAAGAGACCTACCTCTACACCAAGCAGGTTCTCTCCCTCATGCTCAAATCCAAAGCTCCGCGCAAGGTCCTCATCATCGGCGGGGGAGTCGCCAACTTTACCGACATCTCCAAGACCTTCAAGGGTGTCGTCCAGGCTCTGGACGAAGTCAAAAAGCCGATGCGTCAGCAGAATATCAAAGTCTTTGTGCGCCGCGGCGGGCCCAACGAGGCCGAAGGTCTGGCCCAGATGGAGAAGTACCTGCTGCGGGAGGACCTGCATGGTCGCGTCGCCGGTCCTGAGCTCACACTCTCCAAGATCGTGCCGCTAGCCGCCGAAACCGTAACCACCGGAGCCGCCTCATGACCCATCTTGATATCATCCGCCTGCGCAAACTCGACCCCAAGGTCGTCGCCCTCGGCAGTCATCGCGGCATCATTCAGTCCATGCTCGACTTCGACTACCTGGCCGGCCGCAAGTCCCCCAGTGTGACCGCCATCGTCGCCTCCGGCCGCCGCAGTGAGCGCTACTTCTTCGGACCCAAAGAGGTCATGATTCCCGCTTACAACACACTCCCCGAACTGCCAGAGTCCGCGCGCAAAGCCGCCAATCTCTTCGTTAATCTCTCCTCCGGCCGCCGCGTCCTCCGCTCCAGCCGCGAGGCCATGGACCAGCTGCCCGGACTGGTCGGCGGCGTCATATTTGCCGAAGGCTTCCCCGAGAAGCATGCTATAGAGCTCTACCGTGAGGCCGATGCGCGGGGCATCTGGATCATCGGCGGCGCCAGTGTCGGCATCGTCGTCCCCGGAGTAGTGAAGCTGGGCGCGATCGGTGGCACACAGGCGCTCCAGCTCGAGCAGTCCAGGCTCTTCAACCCCGGCTCCATCGCCGTCGTCTCGTCGTCGGGCGGTATGGTCAACGAAGTCATCCGCACCGTCGCCACCACCGGGCACTCGCTCAGCTTCTCGTTGGCACTGGGAGGGGAACGCTTCCCGGTACTCACTCCCGAAGATGCCTTCCTGGCGGCTCAGGCCGACGACCAGACCAAGGCCATCGCCTACTTTGGTGAGCTGGGTGGTGACGATGAATATGTGCTGGTCGACCTCCTCAAAGACGGCCGCATCACCAAGCCGGTCGTCTGCTATATCGCCGGTACCGTCGCCGACCTCTTCGATACTCCGCCGCAGTTTGGCCACGCCAAGGCCATGGCCAAGACCGACGACGAGTCGGCCCGTGCCAAAGCGGCCGCGCTCAACGCCGCGGGCGCCAAGGCCGCTCCCACCTACCAGGACTTCGTCGATTCGATTGCCGCCCTGACGTTCAAGACCAAGCTACCCGACCCTGAACCTCAGGCCGCGAAACTATCGGCGCGCAAGCCCGCCCTCATCTCGAGCACCGTCTCCGGCGACCGCGGCGACGAAGTCTACCTGGTTGGCACTGAGCTGCTCGATCTGGCCTCCAACAACTCCTTTGCCCACATCGTCATCAGCATGTTTCTCGGCCACCGCACCAAGTCCCGCGAGCTCGACGAGTTTGTCGACTTCGTGCTCCGGCTGCTCGTCGACCACGGCCCCTACGTCTCCGGCGCGGTCAACACCATCGTCTCCGCCCGTGCCGGCAAAGACCTCGTCAGCTCCCTGGCCTCCGGCCTGCTCACCATCGGCCCGCGCTTCGGCGGCGCCATCAACCAAGCCGCCGCCACCTGGCTCGAAGGAGTGGAGCGCGGCATCAGCCCGGCGCAATTGGTAGAAGAACGCGCACGCGTCCGCAGTTACATCCTGGGTATCGGCCACCGCAAGTACCGCTCCGACCTGCCCGACCCCCGCGTCGCCAAGTTGCTCGAATTCAAATCCAGCCTCAAAGACGCCCGCTTCACCAACTTCGCCCAGGGCGTCGAAACCGAGACGACCCGCAAGAAGGGCAACCTCATCCTCAACGTCGACGGCGCCATCGCCGCTCTCATGCTCGACCTGCTATCCGAAAAGGAAGGTTACGACACCGCCCGCCTGCGCGCGTTGGTGGATGCCGAGTTCTTCAACGGCGTCTTCGTCCTCTCGCGCAGTGTCGGCTTCATGGCCCACTATTTCGACCAGTCCCGCCTCGACGAAGGCATGTTCCGTCTCACGCCCGGACAAGTCGCCCATATTGATAATGAGCACACCGGATTTTGAGGCAGTGCAAGGAGAGACGAGCACCGCAAGCGAGGCGTACAGAGACGTACGGTGAGTGCGGAGCGCAGACTCGACACAGCAATGTCCAAAATACGTTGCGCGGATAATGAGTTAGGATAAAGGCATGAAACTTATTGTTACCGCCGGGGGACAGGGGACCAAGCTTTGGCCATACTCTCGCGAAACCAAACCCAAGCAGTTCCAACCGATCCTGGGCGAGCAATCGCTCTTCAGCTACACCATTGAGACCCTGCTCAAGCAGTACCCGGCGGAAGATATATTTATCTCCACCAAGCGCAAGTTCATCAAATTCATCTCCGACCAGGCGCCCCAGATCCCGCTGCGCAACTACATCATCGAACCCGACGTCGCCAAAGATCGCGGCCCTGGTGAGGGCCTGGCCTTCCTGCACCTCAGCCTCAAGCACCCCGACGAACCCTTCTTCATCGTGCAGGCCGACTGCGTGCGCCAGCCGGAGGAGGAGTTCCTCAAGTTCATCAAGGCCGCCGGCGAGATCGTCGAGCGAGACAAGAAGCTCGTCACGGGCGGCATCAAGGCTACCGAGCCCAACATGGGTGTCGACTACCTCAAACTGGGCGACAAAGTCAGCCACGAATCCGGCCAGGAGGTCTACGACATCGAGGAGTTCGTCGGGCGCAAGACGACCTTCGCCGAGACCAAGGCTTTGATCACCAGCTTCCACATCGTCACGCACTGCAACCACTCGTGCTGGTACCCCGGTTCGATGCTCGAGGCCTACAAGGAGTTCCGCCCCGATTGGTACAAGGCTCTCATGGAGATCAAGGAAGTCATCGGCAAGCCTGGCGAGGACGCCGAAATCGAGCGCATCTACCAGGGCATGGAGGCCGGCCCGACTGAAGAGGTCACTCGCCACCTCATGACCAAGAGCCGTATCATCCTGCTGCCCTTCAAGTGGACCGACATCGGTACGTGGGGCTCAGTCTACGAGTTCTTCTCCGGCGACGGCGCAGTCTACGCTGACGGCCGTGTCGTGACAGTGGATGCCTCCAACTCCATCGTTAAAACGACCAGCAAGGACAAATTGGTCGCTTTGGCCGGCGTCGACAACCTGGTTGTCATTGATACCGATGACGTTTTGCTAATCGTACCCAAGAACAAAATCGAGCACATCAAGGATATTCAGAAGTTGTTAGCTAAGGAAGATAAGTCTTACCTTTAGGCAAAACAACATAAGTTGTACAAAAATGGCTGTCATTAAATGACACCATTGGGTCTATCATCTCGGTTGGGTCAACGCTAACATAGGCTGCAATGCAGACTCATGTTTAAGCAAAGGACCTCTTATGTGCGGAATCATTGGATATGTCGGTAAACAGGATGCGATGCCTGTACTCGTAGGCGGGTTGCGCCGCATGGAGTACCGCGGCTACGACTCAGCCGGAATAGCGCTCGTCTCCGGCGGCCACACGGCCGTAGTAAAGCGCAAAGGCAAGATCACCAACCTGGCCGACGCCCTTACCGCCAAGAAACCGACTGGCATGACCGGTATCGGCCACACCCGCTGGGCCACCCACGGCGTTCCCAACGAGGTCAACGCCCACCCGCATCAGGCGGGCCACATCACCATCGTCCACAACGGCATTATCGAAAACTACGCCGACCTCAAGGAGCGTCTGATCAAGGACCACGGCCGCAAGTTCGAGTCAGAGACCGACACCGAGGTGCTGGCTCACCTCATCTCGGTCAAGCGCGAGAAGGACGAATCACTCGAGGCTGCTGTCCTGAGCGCGTTGCTCGAGGTTGAAGGCACTTTTGCCGTCCTCGTCCTCGACGAGCGCGACCCCGACAAGATCGTGGCCGCCCGCCGCGGTAGCCCGCTGCTCGTCGGTATCGCCGATGACGCCATCTTCCTCGCCTCCGACGCCACCGCCGTCATCGGCCACACCGACCGGGTGGTCTACATGGAAGACGACGAGATTGCCATCTGCACCCCCGGCAAGTACGAGATCATCGACTTCAAGGCGCAACACAAGCGCCACGAAGAGCAGCAGATCAAGCTCGAGCTCAAGGCCATCGAGAAGGCCGGCTACGACCACTTCCTGCTCAAGGAGATCATGGAGCAGCCCAAGACCATCGCCGACATCCTCCGCGGCCGCCTCGACCTCGACGCCGGCACCAGCCACCTTGGTGGCCTCAACACCGACCCCAAGTTCTACCAGCAGATGACCCGCTTCCTCACCATCGGCTGCGGCACCGCCTACTACGCCGGGTTGCTGGGCCAGTACCTGCTCGAGCGCATGACCGGCCTGCCCGTCGACGTCGAGTTTGCCTCCGAGTTCCGCTACCGCGAGCCGGTCGTCAACGGCCACACGCTGGGCATGATCGTGACCCAGTCGGGCGAGACCGCCGACACTCTGGCCTCACTGCGCGAGCTCAAGCGCCGCGGCACCCGCACTCTGGGACTGGTCAACGTCGTCGGCTCCAGCGTCGCCCGCGAAGTGGACGGGGGAGTCTACCTCCACGCCGGCCCCGAGATTTCAGTCGCTTCGACCAAGGCCTTCACCGCCCAGGTCATCGCGCAGATCCTCGTTGGCCTGCAGATCGGCCGCAGCCGCAAGCTCTCGGCCACCGATGGCAAAGCCATCGTCCGGGCGCTCGAGGCCCTGCCGGCCCAAGTCCAGTCGATCCTCGACCAGCACGAGCGCATCAAGGCTATCTCAGCCAAGTTTGCCGACGCCAAGAACGTCATGTACCTGGGTCGCGACGCGCTCTACCCGGTCGCGCTCGAAGGCGCCCTCAAGCTCAAAGAAATCTCCTACATCCACACCGAGGCCTACCCGGCCGGTGAGATGAAGCATGGCCCGGTCGCGCTCATCGACGAGGAGCTGCCGATCGTCTACTTCCACCCCAAGAACGACCTCTACGACAAGACCCGCTCCAACCTCGAAGAGGTGCGCGCCCGCGGTGGCCGCCTCATTATCGTCGGGACGGAAGGGGACGAATCACTCAAGGAATTCTCCGACGACGTCATCTACATCCCGGACGCCCACGCTTACACTCAGCCGATCCTCGCCAACATCCCGATGCAACTATTTGCCTACTACGTCGCCGTCTCCCGCGGCACCGACGTCGACCAGCCCCGCAACCTGGCCAAGTCCGTTACCGTCGAATAAACACATACGTGGCGCTACAGAGCGCCAAATATCAAGTCTCGTCTTGCATGCCGATTTGGTCTAACGTAGACGCATACCCCTTATCTATAAAAGGCGCCTCTACTAACGCATGCTGTCGCAAGAAAATAAATTACGGTTGGCCTGCGTTACCTTACTGGCGGGAGTCTATGCGGCCGGGTTCTATCAGGGCGCTCCGACTCTAGCTCCCAGCCAACCGGCGGCCGCACCCACTTCACCCGGACGGGCGCTGCTCATGAGCGTCATGTCTGCATTCTCGCCCCCGGAGGCACCGCCCCGCCTCATCGCCCACGCCGGCGGGATGTTCGAAGGCAAGGTCTACACCAACTCTATCGCTGCTCTCGACCACAGCTATGCCGCGGGTTACCGCCTGCTGGAAGTCGACCTCAACCTCACGACCGATAATCACGTCGTGCTCCTGCACGACTGGCAGGGCACCGTCGAAAACGTCTACGGCCTGCCCTGGGGCCAGCGCGACCTCCAGACGTTCCTCAATGAGACCGCCACCAGTCAGCACCGCGTCGCCCAGCTCCAAGACCTGGCCGATTGGGCGATGGCCCACCCTTCGGCCCGCATCATGCTCGACACCAAGGCCGACACCGTCGGCATTGCTGAGACCGTCGCCCGCCGCTATCCCGAGCTCAAAGCCCAGTTTGTGCCGCTCATCTACTACCTTGAGCAGTACGAGGAGGTCTCGCGCCTCGGCTTCTCCAATATCTCGCTGCTCACCCAGACCGACCAATATACGCCCGAGACGATCCTGGACTTCGCCCGCAAGCACCCGCTCTACTCGATCTCGATGCAGCCAGAGACGCTCAACGATCAGTTGGCAGCGCTCCCGCGTTACGCGCGCATCTACGTATGGACTATCAATGACATGCCGACCCAAAGCCGGCTGCTCGACCAGCAGGCCTACGGCGTAGTCACAGATGTATTGCGTCCGCCGGCCGTACCCGAGCCGGCCCCCTGGGTGGGCAGTCTGCCACTCCTGTCTAAGCTTTAAACATATGTAATAATGGGCTTACATGCCGACGTCTAAGACTGCCCCAGCCAAAGACCCGGAGTTCGAGCTCGAAGACTTTCAAGCCGAGCCTGCCGAGGAGGCGAGTGAGGAAAATGCCTGGCAACGTGCACCCCTGTGGGCGCGCATCCTGGGCACCTCGTTCGTAGTACTCGTCGTGCTCACGGCCAGCTTCGAATTTGTATATGCCAATAAGGTCTACCCCGGCGTCACCGCCAACGGCGTCTATGTTGGTGGTATGTCGAAGCAGGAAGCGGTCAAGCGGCTGGCCGCGCGCGAGGAGTCCTTCACCGGCGGAGTCGTGTCGATATCGCACAAGGACACCCACCTGCGCATCCCGGTAGCGAGCCTCGGAGTCAGTTACGACGCCGCCAAAGCGGTCGACGACGCCATGGCCTACGGCCGCCGCGGCGACTGGGGCCAGAAGATCAAGGAGCAGGCCCGCGCTCTGCTCGGCCAGCCGACCGCCATCTCCCAATACGCCTATCCTGACCACCTCCTTATCCCGTACCTGCTCGAGCTCTCCACCGACCTCGAAGTGCCGGTCATCAATGCCAAGCTCAGCTTCGACGACTCTACCGCCCAGGTCACACCGGCCGCTCCGGGCCGCCGCCTCGACCTCGGCCACCTCACCCAGCTCGTCGACGACCGCATCGCCACCATGTCCGGCGACGATATCGCCGCTCCCGTCTACGAACTCAAACCGACCCTCGGAACCGAGCAGCTCAAGGCTGCCGTCGGGCAGATCGGCGACTACATCGCCGGACCCATCACCGTCTCGTACCTCGGCACTGAGCGGGTCATCGACCAGGCGACGATCATTTCCTGGATCGATGTCACTGTTCCTCCCCAGCGTGACTTCCTTGTCAGCTACAACGTCGACGACATCTTCGACCTGCCGCCCGCGGCCACACTCGGCCTGAGCCGTGCCCAAGTCTCCAAGTTTGTGGCCGACCTGGCCGGCGGTATCGACCAGCAGGCGCAAAACGCCGAAGTCTCCATGGTCGACGGCAAGCTCTCCGTCAGCCAGTCGAGCCGCGCCGGCGTCAAAGTCGACCAGACCGACGCCATCGACAGCATCACCTCCAGCCTCAAGAAGAAGGGGGAGGAGCGCCGGGTCGCACTCAGGCTCACCACCACCCAGGCCGACGTCAATGAGACCAATCTTGAAGACCTCGGTATCAAGGAGCTGCTGTCTGTCGGCGAAACCATGTTCCCCGGCTCATCGTCCGCCCGCCTGACCAACATCCGCCAGGGCGCCAAGCAGTACAACAACGTGTTGCTCAAGCCCGGCGAGACCTTCTCCTTCGGCAAGCTGCTCGGCTCCGTCGGTCCCGAAACCGGCTACCTGCCTGAGCTCGTCATCCTCGGCAACCGCGAAGAGAAGCAGTACGGCGGCGGTCTCTGCCAGGTCGCATCGACAGCCTACCGTGCCGCCCTCCTGGCCGGCCTGCCCATCACCGAGCGCCACAACCACTCCTTCGCCGTCGAATATTACACCGCCCCCTTCGGCGTACCCGGCGTAGACGCCACCATCTATTACCCGCAAGTCGACTTCAAGTTCGTCAACGACACCCCGGGCTACATCCTGATCCAGACCCAGATGGTCGGCACGAACCTCAAATTCTTCTACTACGGCACCAAGACCAAGTCGGGCGTCATCCGCGGACCGGAGTTCCTCGAAGGCACCAATGACGCGACCAAGCCCTCCCGCACCGTGTTCTGGCGCGACATCCTCGACGCTAGCGGTAAAGTCGTAAAGACCGACACCGTCTACACGCGCTACAAGTCCAGCTTGGACTTCCCGATCAAACCCGAAATCCACTAATCTTTATCAAACTGCTTGACACTTCGGCTTTTGTTCGGTAAGCTAAAACCAACTAAGCTAACGGAGGGTTTCATGGCAGAGCCACTCACAAAACGCCAGAAAGAAGTACTCGACTACGTCACGCAGTACATCGAATTACATGGCTATGCGCCGAGCTACCGCGAAATTGCAGCTCACTTTAAGTACGGCTCGGTCGCTACCGTCGCCGAACACATCGAATCACTCGTCAACAAAGGGATGCTCCAGAAGGGCGACAACGAAGCCCGCTCCATCCAGCTGGTTAAGGCCGGAGAGAACATCGACCACGAGGTCACGTTCAGTCTGCCCATCCTGGGCCTGGTAGCTGCGGGTCAGCCGATCGAAACTCTCGGCACGCACCCGGAGACCCTGGAGGTACCCTCATTCATGGTTGGTCGCAAGAACTCCTACGTACTCCAAGTCAAAGGTGACTCCATGATCGACGAAGGCATCCACACCGGTGACTACGTGGTCGTGATGGAGAAGGCCGTCCCCTCCAACGGCGAGATGGTCATCGCCCTCATCAACGGCGGCGAAGCGACCCTCAAGCGCTACTACAAGGAGAAGGGTCACATCCGTCTCCAACCCTCCAACTCTGCCATGGAGCCGATCATCATCGAAGCCGAGACTCCCATCGAGATCCAAGGCATCGTCATCGGCCTGATAAGAAAATACTGAGTATGCGGCGCACTGCTTTGTCGCGACTCCGCTCCTCCTTCGACGTACGTCTCTGTACGCCTCAGTCCGGTGCTCGCAGCTCCTTGCACTGCATCCGCCTACTCAGCATTTCCGTTAAGAGAATCTAAATTCATATGCAAAACTACATCAAATTTGAGTGTCACATGTACGTCGGGGCAAGGGGAGACATGCGCTTCAACCTGCCCCAGGAATCCGGCCCCAAAAAGGTCGCCCGCTTGGTCCCGCTCCGCTACGACGAACTGGTCGCCCCTGACTTTCGCCGGCTGCTAGCCGCCTTTAATCCGGTTACTGCAGTCTAAGAGCGCGTCTTACTTTGTGCCAGGCGCGCTTACGCCAGGGTTGCTTGGGCTCTTCCACGGGCGCCGCTCCGGCGAGTAGCTCCGCTTCAATCATTTGCTGCATCCGGTTCGTTCCGTTCAGATCAACATCGCGGATGCTACGCGCGTCAGTTTGCTCCGCGGCTACTATATGCTTTCGTGCGGTTGCAGCATGTACATCCATCCCTCGCCGCCAGGCACTGGCGTACTGCTCCTCCTGAGCGACATTCTTGCTGCCGAAAGGCATATGGGCTTGAAGGTCTGCCACCCTTTCCCATCCATCCGATTTCCTCAAATCTCCGGCCTGGTATCGAGCATTTTCAGCGTCGGACATGCCGGGAAGTCGCGGTTTAGCCGGCTCTTCCGGCTCAGCTGCGCCGTAGGCTGTCTCTACCCACTTGCGGGCGGTAGCCTCGTCGAGCTTCTCTTTCTCTTTTTCGTTCAGCTCCGACCCGTCCAGTTTCTGGTTAGTCAGCAGGTACAGCTCCGGCATTGAGCTGGGGTCATTGGGGTCACCTTCGACCAGGCGTTCGTATGGACTCTTGTAGTCTTCTGACATTACATGCAGCCGTTCATTGCTGATATCTTATCACTTACGCTTCAGCAGCAGACGGGCAAGGACATGCCGCACTGCCACGATGCCCTCGCGGGTTTCTGGCGATCTCGGGTAGGTGCGGTTACTCAGTATCACGAAAGCCGTCTGCAGCTCAGGGTCGGCAACTATCGAGCATCCGGTAAATCCGGTCTTACCAAAGAGGTTGGGGCTTCCGATCCCGTCCGGCACCAGAGCGCGACTCATCTCCCAACCCAGTCCCACTTGGTTCCCCAAACGTTCCAGTTGGTTAGTGTGCATGGCCATCACGGTCTCGGGAGTGAAGAATCCTCGTCCTTCCCATGACCCGTCGTGCATCAGCATCCGCACAAACTTCAGCAGGTCACCAGCGGTGGAGAACAAGCCGGCGTGGCCGGCTACCATACCCATTCGTCTCAGTACCCGCGCCGAGCCGTCGTGCGGTTCGCCGATCACGGGCCCATCCTCGGTGAGCTCGGAGGGAGCGATTGAGTTGATGTCGCGGCGGGGCTTGAAGCTCGTGCGTTTCATCTCCAGGGGCGCGAAGAACATCTCCTCCGCCACCTTATCGAGCGGTTTGCCGCAGATCTTTTCGGCGATTAATCCGAGCATTAATGCGGGCGTGTTGGTGTAGTAAAACTGCTCACCCGGCGGAGCCTTCAGTGGCGTACTAAAGACGGTATGCAATAGCCGCGAGGGCTCGTCCCTGGCCACATCTGCCAGCCCCGTCGGCAGGTCCAGGATCACCGTATAAGTCAGCAGGTGACGGATCAGGATCTGGTCGCGGTATTGGTTGCGCAGCTCCGGCAGATACTCCACCGCGCCGTCATCCAAGCCCAGCTTGCCCTGCTCTATCAGCGCCAGGATCAACGAGTTTGTCGGTATCGACTTGGTCACCGACGCTACATCATAAAGTGTCTCATCCGTCACCGCCGCCGCCCCAGCGTCGTAGGTTAGCCGGCCATGTCCTGACACGCTAATCTCATCACCCCTGAGTACGCCTATCTGGCAACCGGGGAAGGTCCGGGCGGCGATCGCCTCTCGGCATATTTCATCGATACTCATGGAAGCATCTTACAACCGTCAGCCCGCGTGTGCTTGTTTTGACGCAGCCCGCACTTGTCAGGGCAAGGAAAAATAAGCACTAGCGTTATATAGTAGGGGTATGGCAAGCGACGAATTCCAAATCCCAGGCACGACACCCAGCCCCGAGCAGCAGCCGGCGCCCCGGCCACCCGCGCCCGAGCCGGTGCGGATTCCGCGCCCGCCCAAGGACCGTCCACCGCGCAACCCCCAAAAGATGGCCATCATCATAGCCTCCGTCATCAGTCTCACCCTCATCGGTGGCATCCTGTGGTGGGCACTCGCAGCTCAGCCGCCGACCCAGGACCTCGCCTCGGTGAACACGTCGCCCAAGACCACCGCCACCAAGACACCCGCGCCCACGGCGGCTAAAGCCGCCGCCATAGACCTCACCAAGCTTCCTCTGGGTGACGGCAAACGCAGCTCCACGGCCAAGCAAGGTTACGTCCAGACCTGCCGCAGCAGTTTCCCGGCCAACGCTCCCGGCGCTCAAACCGCCGGACCGTGGATCGACCAGGCCAACAAGACCTGGGACGCCACCAAGAAGGTTGAAGTGGGCGGGGATGTCGACTGGCCTCAAGCCAAGCTCAGCATCACCACCAGCGGCGCCAACCGGCTCATCACCTCCAACGCTCTACCCGAGCACCTCACCGGCATCTACCCGGTCCGCGCGTCCGACCCGGCCTACAAGTACGACCGCAACCCTGGTTCGATCCAGGCCAATGACCTGTCATTCACCTTGCCGCTCAATCCTACAGTCCAATCCCAGTCGACCTGCATCTTTGGCGAGGTTGCCATCCTCCTGTCCGGCTCGGTCCTCTTCGACGCCTTCGACGCCGGCGGCCGGGACGCCGTGGCCTGGGAGCTGCAGGACAAGTGCGCCGGCCACCCCAACCACATGTACCACTATCACGGCTACACGCCCTGTGTGCAGGACAAGTCGGCCGCCGGCGCCCACTCCGACCTCGTCGGCTACGCCTTCGACGGCTTCGGGCTGTACGGGCTAAAGGGGGAGGGCGGCGTCCAGCTCTCGACCAAAGATCTCGATGAATGCCACGGGCACACCCACGCCCTGCCCTGGAACGGCAGCACCAAGTCCATCTACCACTACCACCTCACGCGCGACTTCCCCTACAGCGTCGGCTGTTTCCGGGGCGTGCGGTCGGTCAGCGGTCCGGTTGGTCAGGCGCCACTCTAAGGCGCGAGCAGATCGAGGCGGTTCCCCATGATGACGCTGTCCGAGACCGTTGCCCGCCTGACTGCAAAGTCATAGATGGGTTGGCAGACTTCCACGCCGACCCGGGCCGTGCCCGAGTAGCAGGCCTTGTTGCCGTCATATCCGTAGCTAAAGTAGGACAGCTCCCCGCGCTGCACTCTGTCGACACTCGCCCCGATCCCGCGCGACCGGTGCACCACCGTCGGCATCTGGTCGCCAAACAGGTCAGTACCCAGGACTGACTTCGGCTGCTCCAGCTCCAGCAGGTTCGCCAGCGTCGGATAAATGTCGATCTGACTGGCCGGCCGGCTGTCTTGCCCAGCCAACGCCGACCCGGGCGCATACAGGATGAAGGGGACAGTCCTCGCGGCGAAATCGGTCAGGTCATTCATGCCCTCGGGGTAGCCCAGCGTCTTGGCCCAGAGTCTGTCGCCCTTCTCAAACACGAAACTCTCATGGTCACCCATCACCACGACCGCCAGCTTCTCGCTGCTGATTTTCTGCTTCAACTTCTCCATAAACTCGCCCAGCGCGGTATCCGTGTAGCGCGCGGACTGCAGGTAATCCTTTTGCAGCTGAGTCAGTCCGCTGGAGTCGAGCTTCAGTTCCTGGAGCTCCTCAGGAATCTCGTATGGTGTGTGCGATGACACCGAGATGAGGTGCGCGTAATACGGCTCCTTGAGCTTGGCAATCTTGTCGACTGTCTGGACAAAGAAGTCGCGGTCGTTTACACCCAGGCCGAACTCTTTGCCGTGGTAGGCCTCCTTGCCG
Organism: Candidatus Saccharimonadota bacterium; assembly: GCA_029237755.1. GTDB lineage: Bacteria > Patescibacteriota > Saccharimonadia > UBA4664 > UBA4664 > JAQZBT01. The sequence continues at coordinate 10,621 of JAQZBT010000002.1, read as the reverse complement.
ATGTACTTATCGAACCCGAATACCGGATAAGTATTGGAGCGGTTCCAGTAGCTGGTCCGGTCACCATGGTAAGCCTCGGTCGCATAGCCCTTGCGCCGGAAGGCATCAGGCATGGCCTTGTAGTCGTTGGCCGCGTAGTCAAAGACCACCGACTGGTTCGACAGCGGCAGCAGCGAGTTGAACGTCGCAAATTCGGCGTCGGACGAGGTGCCCGGCCCGATCGTGTAATGGAAGTTGGTAAACTGTCGCCCCTCGGCCGCCAACTTATTCAGGTTGGGCGTAATCTCCTGTCCTTCTACCTTCAGCCCGACCAGGAACTGCTGGATCGACTCAAGCTGCAGAAACACCACATTCCGCCCAGCTAGCGTGCCGGTCGCGGCGTTGGGGCCGGTCACGCTGACCTGCTCTGCCCGCTGCTGGCGCACGTAGTCCGCCTCCTCGGGCGTGAGGCTACGCTTGCGGCTGATGTAGTTGGCCGCGTCCATCAGGCTGTAGTTGAGTATACCCATTCTTAGCACCAGGTCTCGCGCGTCAAACGTTTTGCCGGCGAAGCGTCCCAGATTACCGAATTCCCGGTACTCTTTCAGCGCCAAATACCCGTAACCAACGCTGGCTACGAACAGGATGGCAGCCACCGTTAAAATAGCCGGCTTCAAACCCAAGCGTCCCCAGCCCGGCTCCTTCACCCAGGGAATCCAGGACGGCTTAATCGCCAAGACGGCAAACACCACAAACGGGATTACAAACATCAGGAGCGCCGGGTGCAGCATCGTCGCAATCGCGCCGGAAGTGCTCGCAACCTGCCAGGAGTAGACCAGTGACGACGCGGACAGGAAACCGCCGGCGTACTCGCTGTAGATAGCGTTGGCGAGGAATATGAATCCGGTCAGCGCCGAAACGACGGCCAGATAGATCAGCTGCGCCCGCGCCCGCAAGAAGACGGCCGGGCCAAACACCAGGGCCGCCAATGCAAACGACGCCACTGTTCTAAGGGTCGGATGGAAGAGCAGCAGGCCGGTCCAAGCATTGTAGGCGTGCATCAGTATCACCAACATCACGCTCGCAGCCGCGGGCAATGCCAGCCGGGCCATCCATTGCCTGGCCGTCTTCGACTGGGCCGCAGCCTTCAGTCGCTGCACGGAGCTATGTTTGCTGATAGTACTCGCGATACTTGCAGGAGTAGGCAATGCCGGTCACCACTTAGGTAACTCTTATGATATCATCGGCCGCCTGATAGGGCTCGGATATCGGACAGCACTTCCTCGGCGTGAGCGTCCGGTGTGACCTTCGGGTACTCTTTCGCAATTTCACTGTCCGGGCTGATCAGGAAGGTCTTACGCTTGGCAAAGCCCAGTCGCCACGCGTCGTAGGCCTTGATCGTCGCGTGCGACCGGTCGCTCAGGATGGGGAAACTCAGGCCGTATTTGTCCGCAAACTTACGGTGCGACTTCACCGAATCGGCCGATATCCCGACCACTGCCGCTCCCGCCTCGGCCAGGGCGTCCCGTCCGTCACGGAAACTGCACGCTTCGGTGGTACAGCCGGGGGTGTCGTCCTCGGGGTAGAAGTAGAGCACCAGCCAGCGTCCGGCGTAGTCCGTCAGGCTATGATCGCGGCCGTCTTGGTCGGGGAGGGTGAAGGCTGGGGCTCTCACTTCCTACTCCTCCGGTGGATATGTCCAGCAAACAGTGCCACGAATCCGAGCACTGACCCCAGGCCAATGAACACGTAGGCCACGCTCACGAGCTTGCTCCAGGGATTCACGGGCACTAGCTCGCTGTTGCCGACCGTCGTGATCAGCATCGCGCTGTGGTAGAACGAATCGAGAAACGTCCACCCTTCCGCCAGTGCGAAGTAGACAGTGCCTGCCAGCAGCAGGAGCAGGATGAAGATGGCAAAGCCCTTTATCTCCGGGTCTCGCACGGCGCCCACGAGGTTAGTCGTGAAGCGGCGCAGAGGAGGGGTGGACTTACTCATATCCTCAGTATAGCGATTCTAGCTAAAGGTGTTGCACTTGGCCGGACTGCCGGTCTCCACGCCGCGGTTGAACCACTCCACCCGCTGAGCCGAGGAACCGTGCGTCCATTTTTCGGGATTAATCTGCCCCTCGACTTTCTGCTGCACGCGGTCGTCACCCACGGCTGCAGCCGCGTCGATCGCTTCGTTGATCTCGCCCGGTTCAAACACCCCGGAACCCTGTACAGACTTGGCCCAGATGCCGGCAAAGCAGTCGGCCTGCAGTTCCAGTGCTACCGACAGGTCGTTCGCACTCCCCGGATCCTGCTGCTGCGCCCGCGCCACCGTCTCCATGATGCCCAACTGGTTCTGGACGTGGTGACCCACTTCATGCGCGATCACGTAGGCCTCGCCCACATCGCCGCCCTGTGCCCCGAGCTTCTGCTGCAGCACATCGAAGAATGTCTCATCCACGTATATAGTCTGGTCAGCCGAGCAGTAGTGCGGCCCCACTTCCGCGGACGCCAGCCCGCAACCCGACTGGGTTACCGACCGGAACAGCACCAGCCGAGGCTCCGTATAGGTCTTCCCGTTGCGCTCAAAGATGCCCCTCCAGGCATCGTTGGTCGAACCCAGCACCGCACTGGCAAACTGCTCGTACTGGTCAGCTCCTTCAAATTGCCCCTGCTGGCCTTGCTGCTGGTTGACCTGAGATTGCAGCTGGTTGAGCACATCATCGGGGTTAATCGTGCCGCCACTCAGGAAAGTGCTGATGAGGTAGACGATCACACCGAGCAGACCAGCTCCGCCGACTCCCGCGCCCACGCCCATACCGCGCCTGTCTTCGACATTGCCGCGCGATAGAATTTTGGTCCAGTCAGCCATAAATCATGCCTCCGTCACTGTAAAACAGGGGAATGATAAGCCTTCCCGGCCCGCTTGCAATTGTCTGAAATTCCAAGCGTGACATGCTACATTATCTGTTATGAGCGAAAGTGAACGCATACCACCCGATGCTGCCAGTTATGAACCGGCGAACAACATTATTCGTATACACTCCACAAACCCGGAGCCAGCGCCCGAGGCTGACACCGAGCCTGTGCCCGAGTCTGAAGCTTCAACGACTCCGGAAAGCGGACCTACTGCCTACGAGAAGATAACCCAGCGCATCGACGCAGCTCGCGACCTCGCCGAAAGCAAGCTCTACCAGACAATCGGCGCGCTCGGGGGCTCCGTGGTTGGCGGCAGGTTTATTCATAACCTCGCTGAGCAAGGTGAACAACATAGTCTGGCCGGCGCCGCTGCGTTTGCCGCTACCGTTGGCCTGACTGCGGTCGGCACTTACTCCGGTCTCCGTGCCGCGCAAGAGAATCTTCATGCCGACGCCCTCAAGCAAGCCCGAGATAAGCTGAAGGAAGTACAGTGAAAGAGCTCGACGCCATCCTGACCAAACTTGGCATCACCGATTCGGCCGAGCGGGCTGCGGTAGCAGTACAAATCCAGCTTCTGGCCCTTGAAGATGCCATCGGCAACCTGGCCCAACAGGGATCGCTGAGCGAAGCCGACGCCCTGGCAGTCAAGCGCATAGCCGAGACCAAGACCGCCGACGCTGCCGCTATCCAGCAGCTCTTCGGCAGCCCGGAGCGCCAGCTTGTACTCAACGCCTCCATGACCGCCGCGCTAAAGGTTGCGACCGGACACTAGTTTCCGTCTAGGATCTCTTCCAGAATATTCGTAATCCGGTCGTTGGCCTCTTTGAGCCGGCTCTCCATCTGCTTGCTGTCCGTAATGTCGATGCTCATCCCGATAAACCGCTGAGGCTCACCCTCGGCATCCAGCATGACTTTGGCTCGCGCCAGGAGCCACCGCACCGTGCCGTCAGGCCACACGACCCGGTACTCCATATTCATGGCCTTGCGCCCGGCCACCGCCTTCTGCACCCAGCCGACCGCCATCTCCAGGTCGTCCGGGTGGACCCGCTTGGTCCAGGCTTCGTAGGTCCCCTCGAAGGAGCCGCGCGGGATGTTGTACTGGTCTTCCAGTTGCGGCGTCCAGATTACCTCATTAGTAGGAATCACCCACTCAAACGTTCCGATGCCGCCGGCGTCCTGGGCAAACTCCAGTCGCGCCCGGACCTCGTCCAGCACCCGGCGATTTCTGACGGACTCAGTGGTATCGATCGCAAATACAAATACGCCGAACGACTTGCCGGCTTCGTCCACCCGAGGCTGGATGTTCATGTCGTAGTAAGTAGTCAGCTTCTCCCCGTTCCGGTCTATATCCAACTGAATCTCGGGGAGTCGCACTGCTTGCTGGGTATCGTACACCTGTTCCACCAGCTCGAAGAAACCCTGTCCCTCCAGTTCCGGCCACGCCTCCCGCATAGTCTGCCCGGCAGTCGCGTCGGTCGGGCGGATTCTGCGCGACTCAGCATTGATCAACTCAATACTGCCCTCCCTGCCTCTGAGGAGGACTATCGACGCCGGGATCTCCTGAAAGATGCGACGGTATGTATCTACATCTGGTTTTGCCATTGGATTAATAATACTCGATACGGCATTTCGCCCAAGACCAAAAAGTATGGATTGTAGTATCCTGCTTGGCGTAAGGAAATATACTCATGCCAGCCACTGATCGTCCACTCATCGCCCGCGAACTGCCCCAGCGCCGCACGTTCTGGGAGGCCTTGGGAGCGTGGCTGCAGGACACCAACAAGGGCCAGCTCTTCGTTCTGTCCCGGGCGCTCCTGCTGGTGCTTGCCGGTTACGCGCCCATCGCCGCCCTCAATGATGCCCTCATCCCGTTCACCTTCGGGCTCACGCTGATAGATAACCTTGAGATCCCGATCGGCGTCATCGCCGCCATCAAGATCTTCAGCGACGTGCGCAAATACCAGAATCCGGACTACCGCCCGCGCCACAAATAAAAAAGAGGCTTGCCAGGCCTCCTTTTGCTTAGTCCTTAGACGGCTATTGTGCCGATCGCTCTGCTGCTTCGCTGGCCCGGTTGGCGGTGCTCTGTGCCTCACCGGCCTTATCCAGCGCCCATATCGACAGCGCCAGGGCTAGTGCCGATGCTGCCAGTGCCAGCGAGGACAGAAGCTTGGCAAGCTTCGAGTCTGTGCGGGCTTCGTGCACGTCTCGCCTGAGCTGGTGGCCGCTGCCGCTGTAGTCTCTATCGTACTCTTCGGCCATATCGTTACTCCTTGCTTAACAGCAGACCCAATCTAAGCCAAAAAAATGCCAGAGTTGCTGGCAGCTTTCACTAGAATTCCGTAACTCCTGTAGTTTTGCTGAGAAGAATTGTTGAAGCCAGTGCTTACCGCTGCGTCGTCTTCACTAAGCGTCCCTGCCTGTCGTACGTCACCCATTCACCGACGGGCTTGCCCATCTCGAAGTAGCCCGACCGCATGCGCGTACCGTCAAGGCGGAACCATTCCCAGTAGCCGTCCGGCTCACCCGCAATGACCGGCCCCTGCGCCCTCAGGCTGCCGTTGCGGTGCAGGACCTTATGTAGTTGTTCACTCATGGATAGCTTAGGCCCCTGGCGTTAGCGACCGTGCGCTTCTCGCTGGTTAGTGGCCAGGGATTGGCCGCGCAGCCTTGCAGCGACATCGATTGCTGCTGCATCACTGGCGCCGCCTGCCCCGGGCCACCGCAGTAGAGGTGGCCGAATCCCAGCCAATGCCCGGTCTCGTGGTTGATGACCATGGAGCGATAGTCGGTCAAACTTAGCGTCCAGTGAGACACCGCGCCCATGTAGCGGTCGAAGTTGATTATAACGTTGGCTCCCACTCGGCAGCTGTAGTACGAACTACAGACACTGGGGCTAAATCCAGGCACCTCATTGGCCGCCGCCAGCCACACCGTGAAGGTGCAGCCTGAGCTCACACGGCTAAATCGGATCTTCCCGCCCAGCGACCAACCGCGGGCGTCGGCGTAGACCCGAGCTACTTCGCCCGCGAAACCTTCCAGATAACTGCCATCCACACCCTTCACCGCCACACAGTACTTGTAGGTGATCGAACCGGTGGTGCCCACGGCCGGAAGACGGGTACTCGACGTGGTGTACGCCACGGCTGCAGTCTTGAGTTCGATAGCGGCGGATTGGCGTTGCTCAGCGGCCTGTGCCAAGGCTGCCACCGCCGCTTCGCGGTCCACGGCCCGGCCGTTCTTGCCGGCAGTCGTCTCGGTCGTCACGCCGTTCTTGAGGGTCAATACGCGCGTCACCGGCGCCACATCGATATCCTTTGCCACGGTCGACACATACTCAGAGATCATGGCCTTATCGATCGACACTATCAGGGCCTGCTTGTCCTCCTTGGGACTAAAGCTTAGCCACCCGGCGACAACCGCCTTGCTGGGCGCAAATGTCTTACCCTCATGCTGTAGCCGGTACTCCAGTTCCAGGATCTGGTTGGCGGCCCGCATGGCTGCACCGGCCTCGGCGCCAGAAATATCCGCCTCCACCGCTTTGGTCGGCACCGTCACCGACCGTGATGCCTCGAGCGCCGCCCGCTTCACTGCTTGGCTCGCCGCCTCCGGCTCCACCACGCCGCCGGGCTGGTCGGGCTTCACTACGAACCGGTCGTCCTTAAATTCGACCACCGCATTGACCGCATCAATCTTCTGCTTCCGGGCGTAATCGTCGATCGCCCCACTCATCATCAACTGATCCAGCTCGGGGTTCCAGCGGGGCACCCGGTCCCAGATCCTCACCATCGGCAGCTCGTACCAATGGTGGCTGGTCAGCGAATCGAGCGAGGAGGCGCTGGTGTAGTCCAGGCCGAGTTCTGCCGCCGTATATGCCGCCGCCGCTTTCGGGCCCTTCACTACCAACTTGTACTTGTGCTGCAGCTCCTCCATCCGGGCGATCAGCTCCACCCGGTCCAGCCCGCCTATATCCATGCCGTAAACCCGGGTCAGGGGATAGGCCCGGTTGGCGAAGAGCAACGCTATGGCAACGTTCGCAAACCCGACCGCGGCCAGGACCACCAACACGCCGGCTTTCCAGCCGCGAATGCGACGGGGGACAGCCACCCTCTGCTTGGCTACGACCCGTACTACCGGGGACGCTGTTACGCTACTCGCCATGGGCAAATTGGGCTGGCAACTGTGGATCCGGCAGTTTGGCAGGAGACGGCGGCTCATAGCCCTGTTGCAGCATCTGCCAGACGTTTCCAGAGAACTTCAGTGTGAAGTAGGTCGGCCGGACCGACGCATCACCCGTGCTGCGGCAGACGGCCGTGGCCTGGGCAAACTCTTTTTCGACCTTCAGGTCGTTGATCTCGCCCTCGACCGACTTGCCGGCCCGCTCACAGGCTGCCTTGATGACGCTGCGGATCTCTTCGCGCCCGTCTACTACCTGGAGTACGACGCCGGAACCGTCATCCGCGCGCGACCACAACTGGTAACTCACGCCGAAACCTACCAGGCCCACCACTAGGACCGCGGCCAATATCCGGTTCCCCCTCAAGAACGGGACTAACTGCTTCATACTACTAATGCTACATCTTGCTCGTGCTTATGGTAAGATTAATCCAAGCCCATCGGCAAAAACCGCCGCAAAAACCAAAAACACATGGCCAGTAATACCAAAAACAAAAAACGACCTGTTCGTAAATCCTCCCGTTCCCGCAGTAGGCCCAAGGCCACTCGGCTGTTATTGCTGACCGCGGCTCTGGCGCTGGCCGCGGTGGCTGGTATTGCGAGCGGCAACCACCAGCCGATCATTGAGGTGGTTCAGGCCAAGGGCCGCCCCTCCGTGCCGAGTCCGACAGCCACGCCCACCCCGGCTTCGGCTCCCACTCCCACGCCCACTCCTACGATCACCCCGGCACCCATTTATCGCCCGGCATCCACCCCGTCACCGACTCCGGTGCCGGGACCGTATTTCAGCCAGCCGCGCTACATCTCGCATGCCGCCGGCCTCTATCTGGGCAAGACCTACACCAACACGATTGCCGCCCTCAATAACAGCTATGCGCTCGGGCACCGCCTGATCGAGGTCGACCTCAATCTCACCACCGACAACGAAGTAGTGCTGCTGCACGACTGGAGCAGTGCGCTGACCTACATCTTCGGCATCTCGGCTGGTCAGCGTGACCTGGCTACGCTACTCGCCGACACCGCCAGCAGTCCCTACCAGGTTGCTAAGCTCAGTGACCTGGCGCAGTGGGCCAGCACGCACCCGTCGGCCAAGATTATCCTCGATACCAAGGCCGGCTCTCCCGTCGCCATGATGACGACCGTCGCCAATCTCTATCCCGGGCTGAAATCGCAGTTCATACCCTACATCTACAACTTCAACGATTACGCCGACGTCAGCAGTTTGGGCTTTCCTAATATCGGGATGCTGACGTACTCGGGCCAATACGCTCCAGCCACGCTGTTGACGCACGCCAGGAACCACAATCTGCATTCGCTGGTCATGACCCAGTCCACACTGGCGGCCCAGTCTCCTGACCTCGTCAAAACCGTGCCCGTGTATGTCTACACGGTTAATGATGCAGCTATTCGCAATCAGGTATTCGCAACCGGCGCCCAAGGCGTGGTCACCGACTGGCTCGGGCCCTAGGTCTGCAAGTACCGGCCCAGTGCCCAGCTCCGGTCACCCGGGGGCTTGATCTCATCGACGCGCCGGCCATCACGGTAAAGCTCCAGTTGCTCGACCACCCCGTCCTCGATCGCCTCGCTCCATGCCCGCGTCGGGCCTTTGCCCCACCGTTTCCAGGGTGTCAGGTCATCGGTCAGTAGCCAGGCCTTGGGCGCTGCCATCCGGCGCATGTTCATCAAGTCGCCCTTGGCCACGGCGTAAGAATGCCCGCCGTCGACGAATATCACGTCAAAGCGCAACTCAGGGTGCTCCCGGTGGAACGCTGGCACCGTTTTCAGTGAGTCGCCGAGTATGAGGTGGTGCCGTCCCGGAAACACCTCGTCGATGTGCTCCTTGGCCGGCCGCACGTAGCGGTGCTCTCCCAGGTCAAACGAGTAAACGGTCGCATCAGGATTGGCTTCCAGGAAAGTGTGGCTCGACAGTCCGGCGTTGAAACCGATCTCGCCAATCAGCTTTACTCCAGGCTTTCGGGCCACACCGGCCAGATAGTCCAACTCGTCCTGGTCCGCCGACCCTTCCCACGACCGGCCCGTAAGGATGTTCCGCATGACTAATCCGTGCAAATGATCGATCGCCACAGTGCCCGCCTCGCTTAAGTAGAAACTAATATTGCACCGGACGGGAGGGGATTAGCAACCGTCAAGCTATCATAAAATCATGAGAATCTGGGATGTCCCGCCAAAGGTCCTCTGCCGGCCGCACCTGCTGGGAGAGCACCGCGAACTCCACGCTGCCTGGACGGTGCTCACCACTGGCAAGCGCGGCTACTCGGCGCATCCCGAGACCAAGCGTTGGCAGGGCAAGCTCGCGGCCCTCTATCTGCGCCACGAACTACTGGTAGACGAAATGAAGCGGCGAGGGTATCGTCACCACTCGCCGCTGGACTCATCTTTGGCTACCGGCGCCGACCGGCAGGATGTATACATTGACCCGCCTGAGCGCCAGCTCGAATTATTGGCCGCCAAAGGCTGCCTCTGCTCAACAGCCTCCCAAGTGCATCACCCATAGCGGTCCACGGGACCCGGCGGTCTCGGCGACACCGATCTCGTTATAGCTGCTGTTTAGAATGTTCTTGCGGTGACCGCTCGAGTTCATCCAGGCGATGAAGACTTCGCGCGGGGACTTCTGTCCCATGGCGATGTTCTCGGCGTAGCAGTTGCCGCTGTAGTTCTTGTTCTTGATCCAGTAGCTGAAGTCCCGGCCGCACGCTGTGTGTCCGTAGCCACAATTCTTCATGTCCTGGGCCTTCGCCGCAGCTGCCGCCATCAGCGCGCTGTCGCCGCTAACCCCTGAGAGCTTGTGGTACTTGCGGGCGTTCGATGTCAGGCAGACGAGAGCCGAAACCGTGCTGGAGATCTGGGTCTGACCCGGGCACACCTGCTCCGATGCGATTTCGGTCGCCGCCGCCACTGCCCGTGGCGCTGCACTGGCAGACGGCTTGGGGGTAGGGGGCGGCGCAGCCTTTGGCGTTCGCACCGCCGTTGGACTCTTAGACGGCGACTTCACCAACGGACTCTTTGACGGTGCCGGCTGCGGTGATGAGACGGTCACCTTTTCGCGCTCCTGAGCCGGCTGCCTGGCCGGTGTGCCGTTGAGGCTCAGACCCGGCAGTACCAGCCCTGGCAGCGCTGTCAGCCACGCTAAGATTTGTAAAATATTCATTTAAGAGATACCCCCATTCTGCTTTCGGTCCAATGCTAGCACGGGCCGGCGCTAAATCAGGGGGCGGTTTTCGGATCTGGAAATAGTTGTGTCATTCGGGGCTTGGCGGCCCTATTCAGGTTTGGCTTTCTAAGCATTAGCGTATTAGCCGATCCGGAAACCCTGGTGCCCGACGGGTTGGTGCTCGGTTACGGCCACGTCCTCGACGACCGCCTGGCGCGAGCCCTCGTGGCACCAGGCGATGTACTGAGCCACCGCATCGTCATCGCCTTCAGCCTCGATGTAGACGGTGCCGTCAGGCTGGTTACGCGCGAACCCCGAAATGCCAAACTTGATCGCCCGGCGCTTGGCGGTATCACGGAAATAGACGCCCTGGACCTTCCCGCTC
>JAQZBT010000120.1 GCA_029237755.1 Candidatus Saccharimonadota bacterium | reverse complement strand
CTTGTTTAGCCTCCGCTTGTAGCCAAAAACTCAATAACTAAAACAGGCAGCCACCACCGGCTGCCTGTTTTAGTTAGCAAAGTGAAAGGGGCGCCGAAACCGGTCGCCCCATAGTCACCCTTTCATCTCGTTGTGTCACAGCGCCTCTGTCGTCACCACCGGCCTGTCGTCGGACTTGCCCCGCGCTGCCAGCTCGGCCTGCTTGACCAGATCGCGCTCGCGCATCCGTTGCATGATGGCGATCACGGCGGGAGGGAGGTTCGAGCCCGCGACGAGCCGGTCGAAAAGGTCCGCTTCGGGATGGCCGCGCAGCATCGTGTTGAGCGAACGCATCTGCGCTGCTGCCAAGCGGTGGTTGGCAAGTGCTTGCCAGCCGTCGACCGCGAAGCCCGCGACCCACTTGCCGGTCTCGATGATGGTGTGCCGTGTAAGCGGAATCGCGACCAGCGTGATGCCGGCGGCGCCGGCGACCAGCGCAGTCACTTTGCCTTTACCCATGTCGTCCTGCTCTCGTGGCAGAGGGCGCGGTCATACGAGCCGTATGAAGGCGGGCTGCCTCGTTGTAGTGCCGTTTGGCCTTGCGCTCGTGCTCGCTGGCACGCTTGCGACACCATCTGGCAAACATCACTGACTTGTCGGCCACCTTGTCCCAGGCGTCCGCTGCAATGTAATGCGCCATCTTGGCAGTTTGCTGCAGTGATTCCACCTCAGCTCCCTTCTACGTAGTCGGCCTGGGTTGGCCGGACTGCATGGATGTACTTGTCTCGGTGCCTGCGTGCCCAGCACTCAGCTTTGCCGCTGATGCTGTAGCACACGTTGGACACGGTCTCGGCAGTCCTGCCCAGCCGGTCCAGGGTCACGGAAACGCCGTAACCCGCGCGCTCTGCGAGCTCATCCCAACGTGTCACGTCAGACCTACTTCCCGCTCGGGACGTAGTGGTGGCTCATGTGGACGGTATGGGCTTGCTCCCCATGGACCCTGGGCTGGCGGTATTCCAGCCGCATGAGTTCCTGGGACGCGGCCCAGCGCAGCCTGCAAAACAGATGTGGCACATTGGCCACTGCGGTCGTCGTGTTCGTGACCGCCGCATATGCGATGCGCCTGATCAGATTCACTACGGTCTCCCCTCGTGGTGTCGGGTTCCGCGGGTGCGGGCCCGGTGGATGGTTTCGTCGTGCAACTGCTGTCTCGCTCGCCATTCGGCCTGGAGCAGCTTGCGCCGCCGCCGGTCGCCGAGCTCCATGAGAGCGTGGATGGCGTAATGCCTCGCGTAGTCCAACGGTTTGGTCACGTGATAGCTTAGCCTGTAGGCCCAGCCTCTCAGGATTCGCATGCAGACCTCCTGCGATCGATGTCAAAAAGGTGCAGAGGATAGATTAAACCAAGCGGGCCGGAATAGCGAGCGTCGGGAGCAAGGTCTTTGCCCTGCAAACGCAAAAAGGTGCGCTACGGCACCCCTTTTTCGGGGGGCCGTAACGCCCGGTTGTGTGGATAATGCGGCTCCGTAGTGCCGCTATCGTGACGCGCGGTGCCGGTCGTGTTCGAGCTCCCGGCGTGTGTCGTCGATGATCCCGCCGATAGCCACGATCACCGCGAAGGCGGCCCGTCGGGTCTGAGGCACTGTCACCGCGAGCAGGCCGAGACCGGCCAGTGCTACGCCTGCCAGCTTCGCCTTGTTCATGAGCGGCCGGTCCAGAAGCTGGCCCGCCGGTGCCTGCCTCGGTGATTGGCCGGCCGGGCGTCCTGGGCGCGGTAGTAGGTATCGACGGCCGCTTCGCGCACCCTCGGCACTGCCGCGGCTGCTGCAGCTCCGCCAACCGCCAATCCTGCCAACACTATCTTCTTCATCTGCCCCTCGCTTTCAGTTGGATAAGGAGGCTGACACATTATAAAGCCCGGACGTGTTTTGTATAGCCTCGCATTGAGGTAAGGTAGATAGTGGATTTTTACTTCTCTTAATACGGACAAAACGCCACATGCTCGCAGCCAGCTTCAAACGCACCAAAATCGTCGCCACCATCGGGCCCGCCTCGCGCTCTCCGCAGGTCCTCGAAGAGCTCCTGTTGGCCGGCGTGAACGCCTTCCGCCTCAACATGTCCCACGGCAAGCACGAAGAGCACGCCCACGTCGTCAAGACGGCCCGCGGCCTCTCCGACAAACACAACAAACCGGCCGCTATCATCGCCGACCTCCAGGGTCCCAAGATCCGCGTCGGCTCCCTACCCGCCGACGGCCTCCCCTTCGTCCGTGACACTACGGTCCGCTTCCAGTACGGCGCCAACTACGAAGAGTCGGGCGTCATTCCGGTCCAGCACGACATCTCCAAGTACCTCAAGAAAGGCGAGCGCATCTACCTGCGCGACGGCCAGATCCAGATCGACGTTGAGAAGATCGAAAAGGGCCTCATCACCGGCAAGGTCCTCACGCCCGGCCTGCTCTACTCCAACCAGGGCATGAACCTCCCCGACACCGACCTCGGCGGCGACATCCTCACCCCCAAAGACGTCTCCGACATCGAATTTGCCGTCCGTGAAGGCGCCGACTACATCGCCCTCTCCTTCGTCCAGACCGCTCAAGACATCATCAACCTCCGCCACCGCCTCGACAAACTCGGCTCTGACCAACACATCATCGCCAAGATCGAGACCGCCGCGGCCGTGGATAACCTCGAAGAGATCGTGGTCGCGTCAGACGCACTCATGGTCGCCCGTGGCGACTTGGCCATCGAGACCAAGCCCGAAGCCGTCCCCGCCGTCCAGC
>JAQZBT010000048.1 GCA_029237755.1 Candidatus Saccharimonadota bacterium | reverse complement strand
AGCTAAAGCTGCCGCTCGAAGACGGCATGAAAGTCCGCGTGACCGGTTCCCCCAAAGTAGGCAAGTTCTCGCGCTTCAGCCTGACCGTGCGCAACGTCGAACTGGCCGGCGAAGGCGAGCTCAAGCGCGCTATGGAGCTGCTCAAGAAGAAACTGGAAGGGGAGGGGTTGTTCGACCCGGCTCGCAAGCGTCCGTTGCCGGCCTTCCCGTCGCGCGTGGGACTAATCACCTCCGGCACCAGCGCCGCCTACGCTGACTTCATCAAGATCCTCGGCGCCCGCTGGGGTGGCCTTGAAGTGATGTTGGCGGACGTCACCGTCCAAGGCGCGCAGGCGCCTGACCAGGTCGTCGGTGCCCTCGAATACTTCAACCAACTCCGTGATCCCGTCGACGTTCTGGTGCTGATCCGGGGCGGCGGATCGATCGAGGACCTCATAGCCTTCTCGACTGAGCCAGTCGCCCGCGCCGTCGCAGCCAGCCGCACACCCATTGTGGTCGGCGTCGGGCACGAGATCGACTTTTCGCTGGCTGACTATGCCGCTGACGTGCGCGCCGCCACGCCCACCGATGCCGCCCGCCTGGTAGTGCCGGACCGGCATGAGATCGCGGCCCGTGTGGACCACCTGACCCGCCGCAGCGAAGCCGCGCTCAGCCGCGCCCTGGAAACGCGCCGCACGCAAGTCGACCGGACCATCTCGCGTCTCGAAGCCTATCTGCGCCACCCTCGCGAACGCGTCCAAACATACGAGGCCCGGCTCTGGCGCGCGCTCGACCGGTTGGGCCACAGCGTCCACAACCAGCAGCAGCGCACCAATGTGTTCGAACACCGCCTGGCCGGCTTCGAACGGCTAGTACTGGCAGAACGCCGCAGCCGTCTGGCCGGACTGGAAAGAGTCCTGCGCGGCTTCGACCCCCACGCCGTCCTCAACCGCGGTTACTCCATCGTCCGCCACAACGGAGCTATACTGCGCGACCCCGCCGCCACCCAGCCCGGTGACGCGCTCATGGTACAATTGGCCAAAGGCCAGATAGAAGCTGAGGTACGGAAGCAGCCATGAGCGACAAGCCATTCGAATTCGAAAAATCGATCAAAGAGCTCGAAGAGATCACCCTGTGGTTTGAGTCGACCGATGTCGACCTCGACCAGGGGCTGGTCAAGTTTGAGCGCGGCATGGAGCTGGCCGGCCAACTCAAGAGTCATCTCGCCACGGTCGAAAACCGCGTTGAGAAGATCAAGCAACGCTTCACCGCCGGCGCCGCCGCCTCTACCGATACCGAAGCCACTAGCGAATTTGTCCCGGCCGACACCGACCAGACCGGTCTGTTCGGACAGTAGCCGGTGCCACTGTGGTTCATTATCCTGTCGGTCCTCGTGCTGGCGTTTGCATTGGGAGTGAAGCGTGGCGCACCCTACCTGCCGATTCTCAAACGCGATTCTGATGTGCTCATTAAACTGGGTGGCCTAAAGTCCGGCCAGACCGTCATCGACCTCGGATCCGGTGACGGCCGGTTTCTCCTCGCAGCCGCCCGCCTCGGTATCAAGGGCATAGGCTACGAGATAAACCCCATCCTGGTCGCCGTCTCACGCCTGGTCTGCTGGCGCTACCGCCACCTGGTCACCATCCACCTGGCCGACTTCTGGCGGGTCAAACTACCGCCGGCCGATGTTATCTATACGTTCCTCTTGCCCAAATACATGACCGAGCTGGACAGCTACCTCAAGACTCAGATCAAGCAACCCACCACGCTGATCTCCTTTGCCTTCGAAATTCCCGGCCGCAAGCCGGACAAGCACAATCGCAACACTTTCATCTACCACTACGGAGACTAGTTCTTATCTGGTCCCGCTTGTGCTGACAGCCCTGTCGTTATAGCATAAGCACTAAGTATGGATAACCAACCCCTGACCCCAGTCCCACCCGGATCGACTCCGCCCGCAGCGGCTCCCACTCCGTCTCCCTCCACGCCGACACCGCCGCCCTTAGGTTCGCTACCCGGTATGCCCTCGAAATCGATGTTCCCATCCGGCGCCGGCGGCCCATTCGGCGGGGGAAGCGGGGGCACCAACCCCTTGATGTTTATCCTCATCGGCGTCCTGGCCCTCGGCACGCTCGGTTTCGGTATCGCCACGGTAGTCAACTACAACGCGGCCTCAGTCGCCACCAACACACTCAAAGAGCAGGTCGCCGCGGCTGTTGAGAACGCCAAGAAAGAGCAGAAGAAAGCCGACGATGAGGCCTTCCGCCTGGCCGGCGAATCGCCATACCGGTCGTACGTCGCCCCAGTGGAGTTCGGTTCGTTTGAGATCAAATTCCCCAAGACCTGGTCCGGTTATGTGGATCACCAGCAGCAGGGCAACCAGGTGACTTTGCTGGTAAACCCCGACTTCGTCAGGAAGTCCCAAGGTCAGGATGAGCTCATGGCCGGCCGCATTCTCCTGATCGAGCGCACCCGCGAAAGTTACATGCAGGCGTATACGGCCCTGGTCAAGCAAGGCAAGCTAAAGCAGGCCGACATTACCGTGTCAGGCCAGAAAGCCTACGACATCACCGGCGTTTTCCAGGATAAGAAGACCACCCGCGTGGTCGTGGTGCCGGTGCGTGACAAGGTCCTTGTCTTCATCAACGAGAACAGCAAATACGCCAGTCAGTTCAACGAAATGTTGGCTCAGGCTAAGGTTATTCCCTAAACTACGTCAAAACTCACAAAAAACGCAGTCCGCGGCTCGGGTTGCGGCCATCCGTCTCATGCTTGAGTGCAATGAGTGTGGAATGCTACGGTTGCTATCAGAAAGGTGACGACAAGCGGTATGGCACTCCAAAAACCCGAAGTGGTCGACACGGCCGTCTCGCTCACCACCCTCCACGACGTGTTGGCCGAACTTTACGAGGTCGATACTCCCAGTCGGCTGTTACGCTCAGCCTGCAAAGTCCTAAGCCAAACGACCGGCAGCCCGGTCACTGCCTTCGCTTACGATTCCTCCGGTTACTGCGACACCGTCGATGAGCAACGGTTGCCGGAAGAGCAGCGTGGCCTTGTGACTTATCCCGACCATGCCGGAAATCCTCAAGATACACCCGGACCCGACGCCTGGCTCGACCAGACACCCGTACACAGTGTCGCCAAAGCTCTGGGTGCCAGCCGCCCTAGCCTGCACCGGTTGATGGCGGGGGACGAGCAACTCGGCGGTATTGTGATCTGGACCCGGTCGGCCACCGACGAAGATGCCAACGCGACCGTTGCTCTCATTGTTGCGACCGTTGCCAAACTGCTGCATAACCTGCGCCTGTCGCTGGCCATGAAGAACAATCTGGCCGAGGCCATGGCGCTGCAGCGCATCACCCAAGCCATTACCCGGTCACTGGACTTCGACAAGATCGCTTCGACACTACTGCGCCACGCCAAGAAACTCTTCCATGCCGACGGCGTCGTGCTGGCTTTGGCCAACCCGGAAAGTAAGACCTTTTTCGTTGAGCAGTCCCTCGGCCTGTCCGACGAGTACATCGCTCAGCTAAAGTTGGAAGCCGATTCTGAGATTGCGCAGCAGCTGGCCAGTTCGGCACAACCCATGCAGCTCTTCGACGTCAGCCACGCGCCCATCTCCAAAAACCCTAAACTGGTGGCCAAAGAAGGGGTGAAGAGCGCTCTCCTGGCGCCGATATTCTCGGGCGGCCAGCCCGTCGGAGTACTTGCGCTCGTCTCAAAAACCTCGCGCCACTTCTCATATGCTGAGGTGCGGTTCTCGCAGAGTTTGGCTGAGCAGGCCGGTATTGCCTTCGCCAACGCCAACTTGCACACCAACCTCCAGAAGGTGTCCCACGAGATCGAGCAGACACGCAATCTTATGCGCGACGGTCTGCTCGTATTTGACCTGCACAAACGCCTGCGCTACTTCAATGCCGCAGCCGGTACTCTGCTCAAGCTATCCAGCGACAGCCTGATGAAAACCCATCAAGCAGGCCAGTTGCTGCAGCCGGCCGGACTGGTCGCTGGCCCCGAAGGACTGGAGGGTCGGCTGGAAGAAGCTATCACCGGCAAGGTCGGGCGCGTCACCTTCGCTAGCCAGGGCGACCAAGCCCTGCACTACGAGGCCATCTTCTCGCCCTACCGCGATTCCAAATCCCAGGTGGTTGGTGTGCTGGTGAACATTCGCGATATCACCGAGCTCTACCAGGAAAAAGAGAAGCTTCAGATGATCCAGACCAACATCTCGGACGGCCTGATGATGCTCGACCCTTCCGGCGTTGTGGTCGAGTACAACCAGGAATGGAAGCGGCTCTTCGATATCGATGACACCACTGTACTGCTCGGCAAGAAGTACTTCTCCCGCCTCACCAAAGACAAGGACTTCAGCTCGGATCGCAGCCCCGACGAGCTTATCGCCGACGCCCTCAGCGGCAAACGCGTCCTCTGTTATGCCCAACTACTCAGCTCCAACCGCCACCTTCAGCTCGCACTCACGCCGGTGCACACCGGTAGCGTCGTCACGGCCGTGGTGGTGACAGCGCGCGATATCACGGCCCTGATCGAAAAGACGATTGAGGCCAACGAAATGGCCGCCAAGGCGCAGCGCCACTTGCGTGAGCTCTCGCAGCTCGCCGAGCTCTCCGGCATCGTCGGCTTCAATGTCTCGAGCATCTACCAGAAGTACCTCACCAAGACCGCCACGCTGCTCGACTCAACTTCCGTAAGCATCTATCTCTATGACCCCGCCGAGCAGGTCCTGTCCCGGCAGCAGGGTCTCAGCCCTGACGGCGATGATAGCGACACGATCGACCTGGGCGCCGGCCACATCGCCGCCAAAGCCTTTGCTGCCCGGCGCAGTATTTCCGCCGAGCGCCAAGCCGAGGGCGGACTCCACCGTTTGGCCGTACCGATTACACACCATTCCAAGACGCTCGGAGTACTGCTCAGCGGCCGCGCCGAGCACCCCTTCGGTGAGCACGAAGCCCGCCTGGCCCGCCTCGTCGCCACGCGTCTGTCGGTGCTGGTCGAAAACGCCAACCTCTACCACGACGTCAACGCCCGCCGTGAACGCTGGGAAGCCGTCTTCCGCTTCACCGACGAGGGCATCGTCATCTTCAACCGCCAGGGTACAATCGTCGGTTTCAACCCGGCCTCTACCGACATCACCCAGTACTTGGCTTCCGAGGCCATCGGCAAACCCTTCGCCAAGATCATCAACACCATCGGACCCGAAAACGCCGGCGCGGGCTTGAGTCCGCTCGACCGGGTATTGGGCGAGGGCATCACTATCGCCAAGAGTGAGCAGCTCATCGAATCCCGCACCGGTGCCCGCATCTGGACCGAGATCAGTTACTCGCCGATTTTTGACGACGCCGGGCGCGTCACCTCCGGCATTGCCATCATCCGCAACACCACCAAGGACCGCGAATTTGATGAGATCAAGTCCGACTTCATCTCCATCGTTTCCCACGAGCTGCGCACACCCCTCACGGCCATCAAGGGCTTCCTGTCGATGACCCTCAAGTCAGACTTTGGCGCTCTCTCCGAAAAGCAGTACCACTACCTCTCACGCGTTTATCAGTCCAACCAACGCATGATCGACCTGGTCGAAGACCTGATGGACGCGACCTACATCGAATCCGGCAAGATCAACCTGTCCATCGCACCAGTCGCCATGGAGACAGTCATCGGCGAGGTCGTCTCAGAGCTGGCCGCCAAGGGCGCCGCCAACCAGATCATGATCCATGTCCGCCGCCGCCAACGCCTGCCTCTGGTATTGGCCGACGAGACCCGCCTCCACCAGATCCTGCTCAACCTCGTAGACAATGCCATCAAGTACTCCATGCCCGGCACCAACGTCGAAGTCGACTTCAAGATCCAGGACGACAACCTGATCACGACCGTCTCCGACCACGGTGTCGGTATATCCAAGAACCAGATCGACCGTCTATTTACCAAATTCGGGCGTATCTTCAACCCGCTTTCAGTCCAAGCCGGCGGCACCGGCCTGGGCCTCTACATCGTTAAGAACCTCGTGGAATCACACGGCGGCCGCATTTGGGTCACGAGCCAAGAGGGGAAGGGGAGCCGCTTCCACTTCTCGCTACCCATCGCGAAGCAACTCCCTCTACTAGATTAAGTTTGATACACTACGTGAAAGGAGCGCATTATCCATGGCAAAGATACTACTAGTTGAAGATGACGCCATCCTGGTTGAAATGTACCAGGCCAAATTTGAGATCGAAGGACACGAAGTCCGTGTCGCTACTAATGGCGAAGAGTGCCTCAACGTACTCAAAGAATTCCTACCCGAACTGATCCTGCTCGATATCCTGATGCCCAAACTAAACGGCTTCCATGTACTCAAAGAGATCAAGAAGCAGCCCGAAATGCGCCAGATTCCCGTTATTCTGCTCACCAACCTGGGCCAGGCCGAGGTCGACATGAACCAGGAACTCGCCAAGGCCCTGGGCGTAAACGACTACCTCATCAAGAGCCACCACACTCCCGACGAAGTTGTCCAGAAGGCCGTCAAGGTTCTCAAGGCCTCCGGCACGACTACTAAAGAAGCCTAGGAGAAACTAATCGAAC
>JAQZBT010000047.1 GCA_029237755.1 Candidatus Saccharimonadota bacterium | reverse complement strand
GTTGACGAGCTAGTGCGGCTGCAGCAAGTTCTCGCTCATATTGTTAATGCTTAAGGTATAATCGGGCTATGAGCAAAACGCTATTCATTCGTGGGGGAAAACCTCTAAGCGGCCGTGTGCGCGTAGCCGGTGCCAAGAACGCGGCGTCCAAGATGATGATCGCCAGCCTGATGACCGACGACGAGGTGGTGCTGGATAATGCGCCGCAGATTGAGGAGATCTCAATCACAGCCGAGATCTGCTCGGCAGTCGGGGCCCATGTGCGCCGGGAAGGCAGCCGGGTCACACTGCACACCCCGAAGATTCACGACACGAAGGTGACCGGGTTGTCGCGGTCCAACCGCATTTCGATCCTGGCACTCGCTCCCCTACTGCACCGCTCCGGCAAGGCCGAAGTGCCGCTGGTGGGTGGCGACAAGATCGGCCCGCGCCCGGTCAACTTCCACATCGAGGCGCTGCGCATGATGGGCGCCGAGATTGAGGAGCTCGATCACTGTTACCGCGCCACCGTACCCAAGACCGGTCTGCACGGCGTGCCGATGGTACTCCCCTATCCGAGCGTTGGCGCGACCGAGACGATTATCTTTGCTGCGGTGCTGGCGACCGGCCGCACGCGGATAGAGAACGCCGCGATCGAGCCGGAAATCGTCGACATCGTGAAGTTTTTGCAGCAAATGGGCGCAATCATCGAGTTTGGGGCGAACCGCGTCATCACTATCGATGGCGTGCACAAGCTACGCGGCGCCAACTACAGCATCGTGCCTGACCGGCTCGAGGCGGCGTCATGGGCCAATGTGGCCATCGCGACCGGCGGAGAAATCTTCGTCGAGGGCGCGCGTCAGGACGAGATGGTGACGTTCTTGAACACTGTTCGCCGCATCGGCGCCGACTACACAGTACAGGACGGCGGCATATCCTTTAAGCGCGGCAAGGACGGGTTGGTTGGAATCGAGCTCGAGACCGATACCTACCCGGGCTTTGCGACCGACTGGCAGCAGCCGACCGTAGTGACACTGACGCAGGCCAAGGGCATCTCGGTCGTGCATGAAATTGCACGGGGCGAAGGTAGAGATACCTGACATCCGGGCGGGTATGGCCCAGGTGATCGCGGCTCTGCTGGCTGAGGGCGAGAGCGAACTAAGCGGCATCCACCACCTAGAGCGCGGCTACGAGCAGCTATGGAACAAGTTGCGGGCGGTCGGCGCCGACTTTGAGTTGAAGTAGCCGGGTAGTTCCGATATTTTGACAGACTCCGATTTGGTGGCATAGGAGCCTCAACGACTCCTCGATGTGGAGTCGTTTTCGGTGTTTATGGCAGTTCGGAACTGCCTGCTATTTTTCGGTGGCTTTGAGTTCGCCCTTGAGGTCAGCCAGGGCGTCCTGCAGAGCAGTCTTGAAGGCCGTGTTGGCGGCCTCGACGGCGGCGCGTCCTGCAGAGCAGTCTTGAAGGCCGTGTTGGCGGCGTCTACTGCGGCTTTGCGGGTGGCCTTGGCGGCTTCGAGGTTGGGACCAACCTTGTCAGCGGACTTGCGGGCGGTCTCAAGGTTGGTACGGGCAGTGGTCAGGGCGGCTGTCAGGGTAGCCTTCACGGTGGCAGGAGCTGTGCCTGCGGCACAGCTCGACTTGGCGGCAGCCAGGGCGGTGGTAACGGCTGCCTTGTAGTTGGTAGCGGCAGTCTTGAGGGCAGTCTGGCGGGCCGTGACCGCGGACTGGACCGACGTATGGAAAGCGGTGTTGGAGGCGTCGACGGCGGTGCGGCGTTCAGTGACGGCAGCGCGCACGGCAGTGCTGTAGGCGCTGACGGCTTCCTTCTGGTCGTCGGTCGTGGCCTTGGCTTCGAGAGCGGCTAGTTTAGCTTCGAGCTTCTCGTCTCGGTCGCTGCGCTTGGTAGTTTGCTTTGTCTTGAGCTCGTCGAACTTGGACTTCACCTGGTCCTTGCGGCCGTTGAAGTTGGTGGAGAGCTTGTTGAATCCATCGTTGGTCTTGGATGCGACGGGGGCGGTGGCTTCGGTAAAGCGGGAGCAGAATAGTGCACCCTCCACGCGGGGCTGAGGCGTGGGCGTAGTGTCTTCGGCAATCACGATACTTGGGGCCATCAGAAGGCCGGCGACTGATACGAGGATGAGTTTAGAAACCCGCATTGGAGCTGCCTCCCAGGGTCGTTACATCGGCGTCGCTGGCGGTGACCTCCTCAGCCAGGATATCGGCGTTGGCGTCGTCGGCGGATTCGTCGCTGACGATAGCTGCAGCCGAGGTAGCCAGGTTCTCGGTGGTTTCAGCGGTTTGGGTCTTGTTGGACGCTGCCTGCTGGCGGTGATTGGCTTGGTATACAGCCAGGCCGGCCAATGCCAAGACCGCCGCGACGAGCACCAGCTCGAGCAGCATAGCAATCCCGCGTTGGTCGCGAAGATAGTTTGGCCTCATTGTTTTTGTTTTCCCTTAAAACTTAAGCTCATTATTACACTTATGCTTAAGCTGTCAAGCGAGGCTAGCGCCAGGGCAGGAGGAAGTCAAGCACGACGGGGGTGTACCACTGGATGTATTGGCCGGCGTAGGCAGCTGCCACCACGAATACCGGCGTGACTGCGGCAATGATCGCCCACTGCTTGCGGGAGAGTTTGCGGAAGCGCATGGAATTGCGGCGTCTCATAGGTCTTATGCTATCACACATTGGCTATCTTTTTGCTTGACTGAAGGGTTAAAATAGTTCCATCCATTCTAGGGCCCCGGGCCGGAAGGAGGTTATTGATATGAGCGGAAAAACATGGCTGGTAGTCATCGCCCTTTTACTGATTATGGTCGTGCCAGCGCAGTTTGCCAGCGGCATTGTGCTGTTCTTCCAGCAAGCAGGCGTGTTTGTGTCGACACTGTTTCAGGGCGGCGTTGCATATGCCAAGCCTGTGCCGCCAGCCACTACACCTTCAGTTGTGGATCCGACTCCGTTGCCAACCGTCACGGTGCCAGCTCCCACGAAGACGGTGTACGTCCCTCAGCCGCACGGCCAGAGAGAAGAGGGCAAGTAGGCGTGGCCTGCAAGTGCGGCCGATGGCCGACCCACCCGCAATATCCAACAACCAGCAAGGTGATTATCTTGAGTGCGATCGTGCTCGAGTGTGAACCCTAGCCGCCACGCGGCTGGGGTTCGATCATTTTTATGGCATAGAAAAAGCCGGACGATTGTCAGGCTTTTTGATGAACTGTGGACGTGAGCTACTAGACGGGCTTCACAACACCGCACGCGTAGCGGCCGCCGGCCTCACCAGTGCCGAGAGTGGCAGGGTTGGGGGTACCGTAGGCTGCGGGGATGTTCGCAAAGTTGTCAGCACCGGCGTGCAGCACGACGGCAGAACCGTCACCGGCTGCGTCGAGCAGGGTTGTGACATCAAAGCGGTCAGTCTCAAACTCGGCGTAACCCTGGCCGGCGGCTGTCAGCAGCGGGCTGGGGAGGTCACCGACGTGCGCTCCGTGGTTGGCACCCGTTGGGTTCCAGTGTCCACCCGACGATCCGAACGGCACATTGGTCGAACCGGAAGGCGTCGGGGTGCAGACGCCAGTGGTGTGAACGTGCAGTCCGTGGAATGACGCGGGGTTCGGCACACCGGGAGCGTTGATGTTAACTTCTACGCGGTCGGCGTAAGTGCCGATGCCCTTGAAGACTACCTGCCCGATTTCGACCCCGGAAGTGTTCAAAAGCGCCGCCTTGGCAAGCGGTTTGGCGGCCTGGCTCGTGTTTTGCGCGTTCAGTTGTACGCCAACTGCGCCGGCAACCACGACGATGAACGCGGCACCCGCCACACCCAGTTTCGCTACGGGCGATAGGCTTGAAATGCCGCTAGCTAGTGCATCTTTTTGTTTTTTGGCCATGTTTTTCCTTTTTGATGTGAATTAGTTAGACGTTAACATACATAAGCGTTTTGAGCAACAATTTCTGTGGAGCTACGGGTACTGTCGCTGGCGCGACCTGGCCCTCCTTATCTTTTATCTATTCCCACTGAGCTGCGGAGGAGGCGCTAGACGAACCAGTGGTGTTCGAGTCCCACTGGTTAACCTTTACCAAAGAAAAAGCCGGACGTGTGTCCGGCTTTTTCTCTGGTGGAGCTACAGGGACTCGAACCCTGGACCTCTTGCATGCCATGCAAGCGCTCTAGCCAACTGAGCTATAGCCCCGCAGCAAAGATTTTAACCAGAAAACATTACCAGAAATTTTGCCGGCTGACAATATCTCAGGGGCGTCCGCTCGAGACGAAGTAGTAATTCAGGTCCTGTATGGACCGGGTCGCGGTCGTGTCGTAGGCGGTAGTGACGGCCGTAACCTGAGTACCATCGCGCGTGACTTTGGCGCTGTGGCGGCCGGTGCGCAGGTCAAAGAGTTGGGCCTGCACCCCAGCTGCGGCGCTGTAGGACTGGGTCAAGCCCCCGATGGTCGCTTCAATCGTGGCCTGCGACTTCAGGAATGACAGGACCTCGACCTTGTCGCGGGCCGGACTCGATCCGCTGCGCAGGCTCATGAGCAGGGTTTGCGCGCCGGTTGGGTCTGCCGCGTGGGGCTGCACCCGGTGGCTGATATAGACGACGTCGCGGACGATGGCCGGCCAATTGCCGGTCTTGAAGCGCGTCAGATAGTACGAAGAGATGTCCAGCGGGCCCCAGCCGATATGCGAGGATGGCGCTATCTGGGCGTTTTCCGAGTAGTCGTTCCAGGTCGGGATCTGGACCCAGTCGGCGCCATGAGTGATCGTGCTGTTCCAGGTAAGACGGAGATTTTCAGTATTATTGGCTTCATCGAAAATCCCGTCGTAGGGCCGGGTGTCTTGGACTGAGACTGGTTGCATCCAGATCTTGCCCCGGCTGTGCGCACTATTAATATTGTTTGCCAGGCTCGAGTTTTGCGCCGGGTTGCGTTGTCCCCAGTTAGAGAACCCGTAACTGATGGAGTTGAATGAATCGACGTTGGTTGAATAGTTTAAGAAGCACGGCACAAAGGCGATATCGATGCCGTACGTGTTCTTCATCTTAGTGATCCAACTCCCCCACCAGGCGGCGCCTTGCTTCTCGGGATAGAACGGCGAAATCACGAGCCGGCCATCACCCAGGCGGAAGAATGATTGGCTGTAAGCGGGATCGTTGACTACACTGGCGATGGATGCAGCAAAGGCATCGATGCCTTCCGCCACGCCCGAGCCGTTGCCGTCGGGCATAATAACCAACTTGAAATTGGGGTCTACCAGCGGCGCGGCCTGCGCCAGGAGCTTAAACCGGTCCCAGTTGTAGCTACCTTCGGTACCAAGGATGTCTACCGTGAAGCCGTCGAGGCCGGCCTGGGTGGCGCGCTGGACCTCCTTCTTCATGTTCTGGAGCTGCCAATCTGAGCCTGAGAGCGGCGCTTGCGGCAGAGGACGTTCTCTTAAGAATCCGCCGTAGGCGGCATGCTTCCCGTTTTCGCCATTGGGGTCGAGGTAGCCTGTCGTGTAGTAGTCGATCGAGGCGTCTTTGTTGTCGATAGATATGGGATACGGGGTGAAGTAGTGCGCAAATACCTTCTTGGGCGAGGCTTTCAAAGTGGCGTTGTCGGGCAGGTTGAACGGCAAGGGCTGGTTGGCGACCGGCGCGGTGGCACCCCAGAGCGAGAGGAGGCCGGACAGATCGAGGATATTCACTACGTTGTCCGCGACGATGTCGCCGGTTTGGCCGATCCCGGTGCGACCCCAGTTGGTTAGAAGTATAGAGAGGTCGGTGATGTTGACGGTGCCATCATCATTGAGGTCCGCCTGGTCGGCTGTGGCAGCCTGACTGTTAACAATGATGTAACCAAGGCCGACGGCACCCACGATGATCAGGGCGGCAAGGAGCAACCGTTTGCGACGCGGCGGCTTGGAGATGAGTTGCTTCT
The DNA here is from genome assembly GCA_029237755.1 of Candidatus Saccharimonadota bacterium. Taxonomy (GTDB): domain Bacteria; phylum Patescibacteriota; class Saccharimonadia; order UBA4664; family UBA4664; genus JAQZBT01. Next base: position 2,391 of record JAQZBT010000047.1, on the reverse strand, counting down.
TTACCATATGTTTTTTGGACTTGCGAGCTTCCATATCCTGAATCCTATGAAGCCTAGGGTTAGTAGAAGCAGGGCGCTGGCTGCGATCATGGTGCCGTCCATAGCACCCTTGTTGCCTTTCATGGGGAAGTAGAGCTCGTTGCGGACCTGTTGCCAGGGGTTGAGCGGATTGTCGACTTCGAGGTCGCTGGCGGTGGTCTCCTTGGTACCGTCAGCCTTGGTGACTTCAACCGTCAGTACATATTTGCCGTTGGGGAGGTAGGTGGTGTCGATGGCTTCATCCTGGATTTCGACATTGTTGATCAGCATCCTTAGTTTGTCGCCCGGCGAGGCTTTATCGGCGCTAGGTTTCGGCAGCGCAACGGTGCCCGTCCCCTCTTCGTCATCTTCTGCAGGCACTTCAGAGACGGGTGTGGCCGAGGCAGCCGGCGATGGCGTAGCTGCTCCTGGGCCGACAGATGTCACCGGAGCGACCGAAGCAGCGGGCTGGGGTGTCGGCGTCTTGGTGGCGGTGGTCGTAGTGACTTGACGGTAGACCCGGATGTAGTCGATGAGGGTGTAGGCGGTGGCGAAGTTGGCGTCGGGGTCGGGCGCGGCGTGGCCGGAGCCGCTCATGGAGACCTGGGCACCGAGCCGGAGTTGCCAGAGCTGGGCCAGGACAGAGTTAAAGGTAGTAGAGATGAGTCCGAAGTCGGTGGCGGTGTCGAGGGCCTTGTTGGAGTCGCCCGTGCCGGAGGCGATGTTGACGCCGTCCATCTCATAACTGATGCCGGATGGGCTCCAGTTCATGGCCCAGGTATGCCAACCGCTGGAGAGGCTGGAACCTGAGGTCCGGGTGTGCGCGACGTCCTTGGTGGATCCGCCTGAGCAGCTGACGTGGCTGGTGGACGTGGCACGGGTGGGCTGGTCGCCGTACCAGTCAAGGATGTCGAGCTCGCCATAGCCGGTCGTGCACCACGAGGACTGGTTGCGCATCCAGACGTTGGGCCATAGACCGGGAGCGGCGGCCGGCATCTTGGCACGGATTTCCACGCGGCCCTGGTTAAAGATGTTGCCGGTGCGGACCTGGCCGGAGCTGTAGCGGGTGGTCTTGCCGTTGGGGCAGTCGCCGGTGGTGTAGTTGTTGTCGGTCAGGGTGGTGGAGCTGGTGTTGGTGCAGTGGCGGCGGGTACGCAGACTGAGGCTGCCGCCGCCTACGGCGACGGAGTCGGCTGTGTAGGTGGCCTGGGAGTTACTGTCGGTGCCGGTGATGACCGACCACTTGGAGGTGTCGAGACTGGAGCCGTTGAACTCATCGGACCACGAAAGCTGCCAACTGGTTGTAGTAGCGGCTTTGGTGTTGGTCAGCAAATATATGCCGGCAGCGGCACTGGCCAGGGCAATTACTGACGCCAGGATCCAACGAAGCCGGCGCTTGTGTTTCATCTAACCCAATCGTAGAGCTGCGACCAGACCCCAGGTGAGGCCGCCGAGGATTAATGACATCAGGAGACCGGCGACGAAGAAGCCAATGCCGAAGCGGAAGCCGTCGAGGTAGCCGAGGACACGGCGGTCTTGGTCGATGATGGCATCGGCGAGGAAATTGTCGTGCTTGGGCTTCTTGGGCATCAGGAGGGGTCCGTCGATTATATTGTTTTTATGCTAGCACAGCCACAAGGATAGCCATGCCCAATGGTACGACGGCGGACACGATCGCAAAGACGTGCGAGCGGCGTAGTCCGGGCTGGCGAAAGAGAAATTCGGCGTGATCGACGCGGGGCATCGCTCTACCTGTGGGTGTGGCTGACTGAGGTGAAGCCGGCGGAGGTTGAGACGGCATAGCCGTAGCTGAGGTGGCGGCTGGCGACAGCGTTAAGCCCCCGGACCGTCACGTCGTAGGCGGTCTGCGAGGCGCTGGTGACGAAGCCGAGGAATTCGCGCCGCTTGAGTTCTTTTTGTGAGAGGTGGTCGATGGTCTTTTGATAGTGCATTTTTGTTTCCGATCGTTTCTTGAGACTACCCTACCAGAATTGTGGTGCACAGGTCAAACTGCTAATGTTTGGGGCGCATGTCGATGACGGCCGGGCCGGAGGGTCGGTCCATGGGACGGACGGGACGGCGGGTGGCGGCTGGGGCGGGCTTGGGGACAGGCTTAGTGACTGGGCGAGGCTGCGGTACCGGACGGGGCGCGGGCTTGGCGACGGGACGGACCGGCTGCAGGACCGGCTGGGGCACGGCCACCGGGCGTGGTGCCTTGGCCCGGGGAGCCGGACGCAGCCGGCGCACCATTGCCAGGAGACGACTACGGTTGCGCGACAGCCAGACTACTCCGAGCGACAGTTCGTAAGCGGCGATGACAAACAGCGCCAGGATGAGTTGGGATAGCGGCTCGGGCGCTGTCGGGAGAATGAA
>JAQZBT010000001.1 GCA_029237755.1 Candidatus Saccharimonadota bacterium | reverse complement strand
GGCGTTTTGGCAGGTTTTGATCAAATTTTCAAAATTTTCATTTTTGCGTTTTTTTATGCGTGTTTATGGTGTTTTAGCTTCCCCCGAGAACCCCCGGTCGGGGTCGTTGCACACGTTTGTTGTGTACCCCGACAAAAACCGAACATAAAGAGAGGGAAGTCGAAGTACATTTCGGGCTGTTGTTCGCGCTCTGCCGTCGGGAGATGCAATGCAAGGAAGCTTGAGTAACGAAACGAGGCGTACTTAGATGTACGTCGAGAGAGTAACGGAAAGCTGACACAGCAATGCGCTCCCTACGGCAGAGCTACTTGTAGTAGGCTTTGCCGGCGATGCGCAGGTCCACATACTCGGTGGGAGCCTTCTTCTGGGATGCGAGTAGGGCAAGCACCGCTTTGAGGTCCCTTGTCCCCTCCTCTACCGGCCGGCTGGTGTCCATGATGAGCTTGTAGCCCTTATCGGTGGTGACATGCAGGTCGAAGGTCGTCTCCTTCACATCCATGCTCTTGGGCGTGATGCCCAGCGCCTTCAGGCCGGGCACCAGATTCCCCACGTATGTGACGAAGCGGGCTGACGCCACGCGCTGGCCCAGCTTTACAGGCAGATTGCTGCCGTCCTGTACCACCGGGAGAGTTGAGCCTGCCGGCAGCTCGCCGATAGCGGTCCCGTCGCTGTCCAGCAAGTACTTCTGGTTATCCGACGACCAGCCCATGCTGGGCTGCTTGAAGACGGCAGTCACGCTCACTGTATGGAAAAACTTGCGGCGCACCTCCACGCTTCTGAGCAACGGGTCCTCTTTCAGTAACCGCTCCTCCAGGTCGCCGCCATTGAGGGTCAGAGTATTGCCTTGCAGCCACGACTCGCCAATGAGTTTCTTGGTCGTGGACTTCAACTCCTCTTCCCTGCTTGGTGCCGTCACATCCACTTCCGTAATTGCAAACGCCCGAGTCAGCCCCCATACCGCCAGCGCCACGATCACGGCCAGGATCACAAACCGCCGCTGCGCCAGGCTCAGGCTCGGCCCTTTCGGCTTTCCCCTACCTGGCCGCGCGACCGCCACTCCCCTGCCGTATGCCTGACGGCTCGTCTTTACCCGGCGTTCATTCACTCTGCATCACCCTCGTTCGGTTCTTGTTCGGTACTCTCCCCTACCCTACCAGCATCCAATATCACTTGTGCTAATTCTACCGCAGCATCCGGCTTGGCGAACTGGCTAATTGCGGCGCTCAGTCTCCCCTGCTCTTCCCTATCCGTCAGCAGGTACTTCACCTCCCCTACCAATACCGCCGTGCGCAATTTTGAACCGTCCAGCACGCGCGCCGCGCCCGCGCGCGACAAGACCTTGGCGTTCTCGACCTGGTGTCCGGCCATTTCATAGTTCGGTATTAGTACGGTTGGCTTCTTCAGTGTGGCCAGATCATTGATCGTGTTGGCGCCGGCGCGCGTGATCACAACGTCGGCCGCGACCAGGGCATGGACGTACTCCGCCATCAGGAAACCGTAACTGTGGTAACGCTCGCGGTGAGGCAGCTCGCCCTGCCGGCGGAGTTCGAACATGACGCGTTCATGCTCCCGCTCGCCAGTCACGTGGATGACCTGGCACACCGTCAGCAGCTCCGGCAATGCCTGCACGATTGCGTCGTTGATCTGGGCCGCCCCCGAACTACCGCCCATCACTAGCAACACCGGCAATTTTGGATCGAGCTCCAGTTTCTCTAACGCCTGCTCCCTCGTAATATCCTCATCCATCCCTCGCCGCGCCGGACTGCCGGTATAGATGAGTTTATCCGCCGGAAAATCATGGTAGCTCTTGGCCGGGAACGCGACGGCGATCTTTTCCGCCCAGCGTCCAAGCATGCGGTTGGCCATACCCGGCGACACATCCGACTCGTGAATCACATAGGGTATGCGCAAAATCCGCGCCGCCAGACCGACCGGGACGCAGACGTACCCGCCCTTGAGGAACACCACATCGGGCTTAAACGATCGCAGGATCTTGAGCGCACCGGCTACACCGGCGACCGCCCGCCCGGCATCGCGCAGATTCGGTCCCAGAGTCTTGGGGTTAAAGAGTTTGCCCAACGCCGAAGCAGAGTGGTAGCGCCGGAATTTACCGGCCTGGATTGAGGCAAACTTAAGTTTGGACGCCGCTACGATCCGGGCCTCCATCGAGTCGGCCTGGCCGATATAAAGCAGTTCGATATCCTTATCGAGCTGTTTTAACGCGTCGCTGGTTGCCAGGGTTGGCGAAATATGGCCGGCTGTCCCCCCGCCGCTGACGACTACCCGCATCAGTTACCTCTCTTACCGTGTATTTGGAAATATTCAAAAGAATTCCGGCTCCCAACAGGGAGATGATCAAACTGGTACCGCCGTAGGAGATGAACGGCAACGGAATACCGGTGAGGGGCACGAGCGCCAGCATGGCGCCGATGTTGATAACCGACTGAAACAATAGCCACAGACTTATACCCGTCGCCGCCAGCCGCGAGAAAGTATCCGGCGCCGATCGCGCCACCAGCAGGCCCCGGTAGGCCAGCACACCGAAGGCAACGATGATTCCGATCGAGCCGAGTAAGCCAAACTCTTCGGCGATGATGGCAAAGATCGAGTCGTTGGCCGCCTCAGGCAGATAACCGTAAACCTGGATACTCTTACCCAATCCCAGGCCCAGCACACCCCCTGACCCGATAGCGATCAGGGCCTGGTTGATGTGGTAGCCCTGGCCGGTAGCGTCATGCGAAGGATCCAGAAACGTCGTCAGACGGCTGACCCGGTGCGGGGCCATCATGATGAAGACCCACGAGGCCGCTGCTCCCAGTGCCGCCACCAATCCCAGATGACGCCACAACATCCCGGCAGCGAAGTACATGCCGACTGTCGACAGTGCGATCACCATCGCGGTACCCATGTCTTTTTGCAGTACCACCACCACGAAAGCAGCTGCTCCCGCCATCACGCCAAACGGAAAGAGACCGTCCCAAAACGATTTGACCTCTTCCTGCCGTTTCTCCAGCCACGCCGCTAGATACAGGATGAGCGATATCTTCAAAATTTCGGCCGGCTGCACCGAGATCGGACCGAGATCGAGCCAGCGCGTGGCACCATGGGAACTGTGCGAAATCGACGGGATCAAGAGTCCGATGAGGCTGATAATGGCAACGCCCATCAACCACGGGGACCACTTGCGCCACCTGTTGTAGCTGATCGACGACGCCACGATCCAGACCACCAGGCCAATGAGGACGTACTTGATCTGGTTCAGGAAGTAGAAGTTGCGCTCTACACCTACGCCCAGCTTGTGGCTCAGTATAGGGCTGATCGAGTACATCATCACCAGCCCCACGGCCAAGAGGATCGCGATCACAAGTGCGATCACATAGTCAGGGTGGTGTGCTCTGGCCGCCTTCCCTCCCAGCGGATTCATTTCAAGCCCGGTTCCCGAGTAACGCCAGTATCAAACCTAACGCGCCGACCACCTGGCCGATAACCCACAGGCGCATCGTCACTTTCGTCTCCGGCCACCCGATCGCTTCGAGGTGATGGTGCAAAGGCGCCGACAGGAATATCTTGCGCTTGAAGAGCTTCTTGGAGGCGATCTGCAGGGCGCTCGAACCAGCCTCGACCACGAAGACCGCGGCGATGATCGGCAACACAAAAACAGTATTGGTCAGCATGGCTATCACGCCTAAAGTCGTACCAAACGCGAACGCTCCCGAATCCCCCATGAAGAACCGCGCCGGATAGATGCTAAACCAGGTGTAGGTCAGGAAAGCGCCCACAATCGTAGCGCAGAAGGCGGCGATACCGAAGTTGCCCTGGAAGAATGCGATCGCGGCATACACGGCAAAGGCCGTCGATAACAACCCTCCCGCTAAGCCATCCAGGCCATCGGTAATATTCACGGCATTAGCAGTCGATACCACGACCGCGATGAAGAGCGGTACGTAGAGCCAGCCGATGTTGAAGTCGCCCACCGCCGGCACGTGGATCAGGTTGTAGCCCAGCTTCAGATAGAAATAGAGCGCGCCCACGATGGCGATACCCAAGATCAGCGAGAACTTGATCTTGCCCCGCATGCCGGCGATACCCAGGCCCTCCGAACGGATATTGAGGTAGTCGTCAAACAACCCCACCAGACCAGCCGCAACCAGCACAAACAACGGCAGATAGGTCTGACTGCGCGAGAAGTTGAATAAGATCGTGATGATGGCCACCGTGACGATAAACACAATGCCACCCATGGTCGGGATATTGCGTTTGTGTTTCGCCGCGTGCAGCTTGTGGTAGATGGGCGCCTTCTCGCCGGTAATGGCAGTCTCGCGGGGCTGCTTCCACAGCTTGTACTTAAACCCAAGGCGCGTATAGAGAGGCACGAGCAGCATGGACAATACGAAGGCCGCGAACGCCATAAAGCCGATGCGCGCAAACGATGTCAGCTCGCGTTCATGGATGAAATTAATTGTGGGAAGAAAGTCAAACATGCTTTGTGCTCGTGTTATTTTACCATATCTGTAGGCTCAAACCGGCGCTCCCGTAGGGCCGGACGGTGCGCGCGCAGCGGAGTGCTGGCGATGATACTGGCCATTTGGAAGAGCACTCCGATGATCATGACGTTGGCGGTATCCCATAGTACTTAAACAACCAGTCGCAGATGGTCCGAAAAGCCGGCACGGTCGTAACTTCAGCATAACCATTGATCTTGGGCTCGTTGATACGCACCATCAAGACGAACCGCGGGTTCGACACCGGAGCGAAGCCGACGAACGTACCGATTGTCCGGTCAGCGTAATAGCCCTGCCCGTCCGGTCGCGGCACCTGCGCCGTACCCGTCTTGCCCGCTATCTGGTTGGTGTAGCCGGGGATCTTGGCGCGGAAACCCGAGCCGCGTTCCACTACCACCGTCAACATCTGAGACAAGTCGGTAGCGGTTTTCTTCGAGATAATACCTTCCCGGACCGCCTTGGCCGGGAGCTTTTGCGGTTCATCGTCCGAGCCGATTACGGCATCCACGACGCGCGGCTGGTACCATGTCCCACCGTTGGCAATCGCAGCCATCGCGGCCACCATTTGCACCATGGTCACACTCATACCCTGGCCAAAGGTCATGTTGGCATACGTCGTGTTGTTGCCGGAGGCATTACTCGGCTCCTTCACGACGCCGGGCGCCTCGTTGGCCTGCTCGATGCCGGTCCGCTCGCCAAATCCAAAGTGCTTATGAGTGAAGTACTCGTAGAGGATCTTCTTGCCGACCAGGTTGATCTTATTGACGTCACCTCCGAGCAGCCTGAGTACGTGCATGACACCAGTGTTGAGCGAGTCCCTCAGCACCACGGTCATGGTCTTGCCCCGTCCCGCCTTGTCACCCGCGGCATTACAGATGGTCCGGTCGTCGACGCGGTTACAGCCCGGGTCATCGTAGGTCGTGTCGGGCGTAACCTTGCCCTGGTCCAATCCCGCCGCCAGCGTAAACGCCTTCACACCCGAGCCGGGCTCAAACTGGCTTGCCACGGCCTGATTAACAAACACGCTGTAGTCCGACACCTGGCTGTAGGTGTTGGGGTCAAACGTGGGAAAGTTGGCCATCGCCTTGATCTCTCCCGTCCAGGGATCCATTACCACGATGCTGCCCGATTTCGCCCGCACCGCCTCAATGTGAGTCTTCAGTTCCTGCTCCACCTTGGCCTGGATATTACGGTCGATGGTCAATACATAACTCTTGCCGTCTTCCGGCAGCTTGGAGATGTTGTCGGCCGTGGCGATAGGCACGCCATGGGCGTCGGTCTTGGCCGCCAGCTGTCCTGGTTTTCCAGCCAGTTGTTCGTTCAAGTAACCCTCTATGCCGTATTGGCCGACGAAGTCAGCATTCACAAAGCCGACGGTCTGCGCCGCCAACTGTCCTTCGGGATAAGTCCGGTAATCACGATTGACCAGACCGACACCTTTGAGGTCTAGTTTGGCCACCTTCTCGGCCGTCTCGCGCGGCACCCGCTCGGCCAATACCGTATATTCGATGCCCCGGTTCAGGCGCTTGATAAGTTCATCTTTGGACATCGCCAGCACGAATGACAGCTTCTCGGCCGTCTTCTCCTTGTTGTCCACCAGTCGCGGATCGGCGTAGATCAGCTTCAGGGTCTGGTTGAGCGCGATCGGGGTCGTCCCCTCGCCGTCACGCAAAAACAGCTCGCCCCGGCGGGCTGGCACTTCGTATTTACGAGTGTGCTCGGCCGACGCCTGGGCGACGTAATGATCGTGGCGGACGATCTGCAAATAGAACAGCCGCGCCACCAGTACCGCACCGAAGACGACCAGGATCACACTGAAGTATCCCAGTCGCCTGCGTTGCGTAATCGTATCGCTGATTCGTGCCACTGTTCTTATCCTATACCAATCTGTAGATCAGATTACCGGGCGTACGTGACTTGGGAGGTCGGAACCATCCCCTTGGCCACGTTGGAGTTCTTGGTAGCTTCGATGGACTGGAGTCGTCCTGCTTCCACTTGCAGCTCGCGCTTTTCCGCTAGCACACGGTCCCTTTGGGCCGACTGCTCGGTCAGCTTGTAGCTGAAGGCATTGGTTTTGGTGATCTGATTGAGGTATAGAAGCGCGAGCACACTAATCAGTGCGATCACGACAAATGTTGCCGATGTCGGACCAAGCTGCAACTTGGTTGGCTGCCGGTACAGGTTCTGATTCCGGCGCGCCGTAAAAGCGGCAGTTGCCATAAGTTTTTACCTAACGTTTTCTTTTTGTATTTTTGTCGGACTTTTTTTGGTGCAAGCGGGTGCGCCTGCGAAGGACTGCCTTGGGTGCAAGGCTTCGACACTAACATGGGCGGCAGCCCGGGGTGTGTCGTCCCGGGCTGTATCGCCCTATGCGTTATTTCTTGACACGAACTTTCACCGCGACGCGGCGAGAACGGCCTTCTACCTTGATGGACATATTTATGTCCTCCTTTTGTTTTTGTTTATTTTTTCGGCGGCGCGGAGCTTTGCACTCCTGGCACGCGGATTGATAGCAATCTCGGTGGAATCGGCGGTAATCGGTTTACCCGTTAGCTTTTTAAGGCTAGCGGTATGTCCACATGTACATATTGGCTGTTTTGGTGGACAAATGCAATCCCGCGATTCAGTTTCAATGAACTGCTTCACGATGCGATCTTCGAGAGAATGAAAACTGATGACGGCCAGCCGGCCTCCGGTCCTCAAAATTTTGTTGAATACCGGCAGGGCTTCCCGCAACTGTTCGAGCTCAGCATTCACCTTGATGCGGATTGCCTGGAAGGTACGGGTGGCGGGATCAATATCTCCGCCGACCAACGCGGCACTACGCACGACTTTGGCTAATTTGGCCGTCGTGGCGTATGGCCTGCCGTCTACGATCGCTCTGGCGACCGCCCGGGCGCGCGGCTCTTCGCCGTACTCCCGAATGATCCGCTCGAGCTCCCGAGCCGGAGTGTGGTTGACCACATCCGCCGCCGTTAGGCTTTGGGACTGGTCCATCCGCATATCCAGAGCCGCATCAGTTTTGAAGCTGAATCCTCTCTGTGCATTGTCAAGCTGTGGTGACGAAACCCCCAGGTCCAACAGGATCATATCTACGAGCGTTCCATCCTCGAGCAGCCTTTGGGCTGCCTCCAGAAAGTCGGCGTGGATAATCTCTGCATGGTCCCCGAACCGTTCCGCCAGCGCCTTGATGGCGTTGGAGTCCCGGTCCACCAGGATCAGCCGGCCTTCCGGTCCGATCTTGTCCAGTACTTCTGCGGCGTGTCCGCCGTATCCGGCCGTACCATCAACGTAGGCCTCACCCAATTTTGGAGCGAGGACCGTGACGACTTGGTCTAATAGGACTGGTTGGTGTGGAGTTTGCATTTTCAAGGTCACCTATTCAGCAGTCAGCTTTTTGTTTGAACGTTTTTGTTATTCGCTGCCATGTTTCGACTCTCGACAGGGGGAGTGGAGTTTTTTCGCCTTGCGACGAAGTGTGGTAAGGAATTATTCGAGAATGAATAATTCCTAAAAAGAGTGTGTGTTGTGAGGTGGAGTTTACGATAGAGGTTCGAGGCTCTTGAGACGGTTGCCTATGATCCGTTTCGCTGACTGCCAAATAGCTGCCTTTAAAATGTTTGTTTTGGTTTTTAAGGTTCTTTTTGAGTAAAAAACTAAGTTATTCTTTGGCCGTCAGGCGCCAGTACTTTCCGGCTCTGACAGCGACCACCTCCTTGCCTATGCCTGCGTAATCGAGGAGATGTTGTTCGAGCGTGATCCGACCCTGCTTGGCGTCCATGCCTGAGGTCGTCTTGCCCGTTCTGAACTGGACATTGATATCGGCCGTTCGCTCGTCGAGGATGTCCCCTTTGAGCGCCGTCTCCATGTCTTCGTTCCAGACCTTTTCAGTGTACAGATGCAGGTATTTAGCAAAACCGCGGGTGATAACAACTCTTCCGCCTTCAAACTCGTGACGTACCTCTGCCGGAATGGTTAGCCGGTTCTTGTCGTCTAGTTTTCGTTCGAAGAAATCCAAGTTTTGTTGTTCCTACCGTGGTGAGTGCTACCCACTGCAACCCACTGAAAGCAGTATAGTACCCATGCTTACCCACTGTCCAGTCGATGTTATCCACCCCTCCCAGACACCAAAACGAGGCTGTTTAGGCCTCGTTGAGTTCAAATCTTTGACTATTGTGGATAACTATTGCCTGCAGTTATCCACAGTTACGTAATCGGTAGCGGCGCTCGTCAATAACACTCCCCTATCTGGCAATGGCTCACATCCAGCATTCAGCTAGCGACGCTTCAAAGAATCTCGTAATGCTTTCCGCGACCGTAAGTATGCCCGGCCGGCATAGCCCACAATGCCCAATCCAACCGCACCGCCCAATGCCACCTCAGGGCCGGTGTCAGGCAATGCCGGAGTCGCCGCCCCGAGCACTTGCCCACTGGGCGTTGGCGTTACCGAATAGGTCGGTGCCGGACTGGCCGACCTGGTTGGCGCAGGCGACGCTCCGGTCCCACCGGCCGTAACACTGCACTGCTCAGTTTGAGGCGTCACGGAACCGTCATTTCCCAGCACTTGAGCCCGCACCTTCAATGGACTACTGGTCTTCACCTTGTCTGTGTAGGGATGGCCGGCATCGGTGGTGGCCTGCGCGCCGCTATCACTAAATGAGAACCGGTATCCACTAATAGTGGTGTTCTCCGCCCGCGCGTGGACCGAAAAGCGCCACATCGTTGGCGAAACATCCGACACCGTGACCTTGTCGCAATGTAGCACCGCCGGTCCCACCGGCGCTGCGTTCGCCGGCGCCGGAGCCACTACCGTCACAGGATCCGCAGCCGCAGCTACCGGCCGCTCGCCTCCTGCAGTGACACTGCACGCATCACTCACCGGCGATTCACCTTCATTAGTCAGCACCTGGCCATAGACCTTAATCGGTCCGGTAGTCACCGGCTTATCGATCCAGGGATTCGAAGTCGTAGCCTGCCCCTGGTCGCTAAAAGTGAACCTGTACCCTTCGGCCTGGGTATCCGAAACTCGCGATTGCATATTGAACCGCCACATCGTGTCCGATGCCTTGGTCACGGTCATCGCATCACAGGTGAAGCTCGGGTTGCGCACCACCGTTTGTTGGGCCGGCACAGTCGTGACTACGCGCGGCGCTGGTGCCGGAGCAGTCCTGTGTATCACTTGCGGCCTCGGCGTCGGTGCCTGCTTATAGATGACCCGTGGCGTTGGCTGTGGCGCTTGCCTTATGATCACTGTCTTCTGGGGCCTTGGCGCCGGCTTCACGATGACCGTGGTTTTTGGCTGCGGCGCCGGCCTGGTAATAACCCTCGTAGTTGGCTTGGGCGCCGGTTTAGCCGCCGGAGTTGGTGTCCCCAGAAAGCTGGTAGTGGCAGCTAGCCGTTTCTCAGGTTGGGCCTGCGGCCAACCGAACCCGACCATGTACGCAGCTGGCACAAGTAACAACACCCATCCGAAGCGTCTTAGCAAGTCCATAATGCTCCCTTCACAGTCTGCTTGCTCACACGTTGAGACGTAATACTAACCGTCGCCAAGCGATTTTTCAATGCTACATAACACAACAAACCCCGCCGTAGAGAGCAGGGTTTGTTGATTGTCACGAAATCCGCGACTGACTGTCAATTACACGTTCCGGGGCCGAGGCCCCGTTACTACAAATTAACGGTTTTTGTTGCGCAGCGAGTCCATCAGGGCTTTGCGCGAGCGCAGGTACGAACGACCGGCGTAGCCGACAGCCGTCAGGCCGGCGATACCACCCAGGAGAGCGGCCGGGCCGGTCTCGGGCAGAGTGGTGACACCAAGTACCTGAGGAGTAGCGGTCGGAGTCGGAGTCGGAGTCGGGGTCGGAGACGGGGTGTTGACGGTAATGTTAACCGTGGCGGTGCAAGCTTCAACGATCTTGGTCTCACCCTTGTTGGTGATGACCTGAGCCTGAACCTTGAATGAACCGCTCTTGATCTCGCGCTCCACGAAGGGCTTGTCAGCCGCAGTCGTCACACTGGTGCCGTCGCTGAAGGTGAAGCGGTAACCAGTGATTGTTACATTCTTGACCTTGGGAGTGACGGTGAACCGGTAGGTGTCGTTACTACCCTTGTTGGTAACACGGGTAGGCACCAGGTCGATACAGTCAAACTCGTGCACTGGAGCGGGAGTCGGAGACGGAGTCGGAGTCTTTACCGGAGTAGCGACGCCGATATTACCACAGGACTTGATGATGTAGTAACGGAACTGGCCACCGTCCATGTTGACCCAGGCCGGGATTGAGTCGACCGCGAAGCCCTGACTGTTGGGGCGCATCCACACCGAGCCGCTCTTGGTCGAGCCTTCGGTATAGGTGCGGCTGATCGCCTTACCACCGGTAGCAACGGTCTTGCCGTTTACGACTACGCGGCCGTCCTTGTAGACGCGGCCGTCGACGGTGCTGGCGGACTTAAAGTTGGCCTCGGTAACACCGCGACCTTCCTTGTAGTAGATCTGCTGGATATTGGCAGCGGAGTGCCTACCGTCACCTTCAGTCATCTTCTTCAGCAACTCGGCCTTGGTGTACGCGCCACAGTAGATGATGGAGAAGGTCTCGCAGTCGCGAGGCTCACCGGCTGCAGCCTGAGTTGCCACAGGGCTCACCAGTGACAACGCGAGCGCAACCGCGCTAGCAGCGATACCCAGGCCCTTCATGATGTGCTTCAACGAAGCCATAGTTTAATCTCCTTGTATCTTCTTATAGGAAGAATTGTTAAAACCTGTCCCTCTTGACTCGCAGTATGAAGTGTTTCCTCATAGGTGCAAGCATAAGAGTAAATCCTGACCTCATAACGACCAGAAACCCACCTGAAACGCATGGGCGGCATGCGTGTCCAGGTGGATTCCTGCCCACTAATTGCAGTGGGAGCATTTTAACACATTTTTACTGCGGTGTCAAACTCTCCAGAGGGGCTCCAGTAGGTCTGCGTATCTAGTAGCCAGGGCCTTGTCGACTCTGCCCAGAAAGCTCAATCCCCTTCTCTCCCCGGCGCTGGCCTTGCGCGCCAAAGCCACGACTTCGTCCAGCCGTACGCCGCGCAAAAGTTCCAACGTCCGGCCGAAGTCGCGAATCTCGCCGGCCTCGTCATAAGGTTCCAGGTACCATCCGAGGATATCTCCCGGAGTCTGCGTGGACCGCTTCAATGATCCGATCAACAGGTCTTTGGCCGCCTGGAGCTCTGATTCCTTCACTTTGCCCTCGCGCACCGCTCCAAACTCCCTCGCCATCAGCTCAAACAAGGCTTCGGCATTGGTTGGCGTCACATAGCCCAAAAACCCGAATGAGCTATTGCCCGGCTCCGCGTGACCGGCTCCGCCGACGCCATAGGCCAGACCACGCCGCCGGGCTTCACCCAGGATGCGCGCGCCCATTCCGCCAACCAGGATCAGCCTGAGCAGCGTCATGGCCCGGCGCTCCGGCTCGGTCAGCTCGCCAAAGTACATCACTACCCGGTAGTACAACTGCTGGATATCGCGTTTCGTCACGATCGGCGACTTCAGATTGAGCCCAATCTCCAGGCTGCGCGGCTTCCGCTCCCCTACCGGCAGCCGTCCGAAGATCTTGTCCAGCCGCTTGGCCAGTTTCGCTCCGCCATCCGGAAAACTGCCGGCGATCACAAACCGGGAGTTGGCCGAAGTATGCGTCTGGTGGTAGTGCTTCTCGATATGCTCGACCTTAATCCCCTCCAGTTGCGCGATGCGGGCGTCGTAGTCGAGCCACAGGTTGGGATAGGCCTTTTCGGCAAGACGCACCGAGCACACGGTGGCATGTTGGGTGGTATTACGGGTGAGCTCCTCGCGCACATTTCCAATCTCCGCCTTGAGCGAGACCGGCTCAAACAACGGCTCAGCCAGCTGCTCCTCGACCAGATCCAGAATACGTTCGAGCTCAAAGTCGGCACACTCATAGATGTAGCCGTTGGAGTCAACGCTGGTACTGGCGTTGACGTACGCCCCATTCTTTTGAGCGTCAATGATGAACTGGTTGGGCCCCGGATGACGCTTTGTCACAGTCGCCAGCACGTGCTCCATCACATGCGGAATTTCGTAGAGATCCGGTTGAGAAAACTGGAATCCGGAATTAAATCGTACTTGGATACTGACAACGTCACTGCCGGGGACATCGATCACCAGGCCCGACGCACCGCCGGCCAAATGATGTTCAGATACGGAATGCTTCATAGAATGCCCTCTGTAATGCGGAAAATGATACAGGCACTACGATGGGACCGATATGGCCGTTATTGCAAAACGCTAGCGCAGAGCCTTCACGGCCGCCTGGAACTGCTCGCCCCGGTCCTTGTAGTTTGCGAACAGGTCAAACGAGGCGCAGGCCGGTGACAATAGGATTACATCACCCGGTTCGGTGAGTGCGCGGGCGGAACTCACGATCTCCGGCATCTTGCTCGGACCCATGATGATCTTATTGAACCCGGCCTCTTCCAGTGCCGTTTTGATCTTCCCTGCCATCTGCCCCACCAAGACCACATAGCGGACATTGGCAGCTTTCACTGCCCTGCCTAGTGCAGCGTAGTCCGACTTTTTGTCAGATCCTCCAAGAATAATAACTTTGGGCTCGGCAAAAGATTTCAGCGCCGCGATGGCCGTCTCGGGAGTTGTCGAAAACGAGTCGTCGTAGTAGCGCACCCGGCCCAGCTCGCGCACGAGCTCCAGCCGATGCTCCAGACCCGTGAAGGCCTTGACCGCCCGCCGCGCCGGCTCAGGATTCTGCTCGACCAGCTGCCAGGTCGCTGTGATGGCGGCGCAGATGTTCTCCAGGTTGTGCGGTCCCAACAGCCCCACCTCGTCGGTCCGGCAAATCTCAACGCCGTCGATCACGATGCGGTCACCCTCAATCTTGGCCCCGGGAGACTCGAGGTACGGGATCCGAGTGCCGGGTGAGAGTTGGGCGATCTGCGTGGAATAGTCGTTGTGGGCATTGTAGACAGCTACGTCTTCAGGCCGCTGGTGCCAGAAGATATTTCCTTTGGCTGCCACGTACTCGCGCAGGTTGCGGTGCCAGTCCATATGCTCCGGCTCGATCATCAGGCTTACTGCAATATGCGGGCTCAGGTCGAGGTCCATGAGCTGGAAACTAGACAGCTCCAGAATCACCATGTGGTTCGCCCTCACCTTACTCAGGAAATCGAGCGGTACAGTGCCGATGTTGCCACCCAGCCACGTCCGCCAGGCCGCCTCGCCCAAAATGCGGGCGATCAATGTAGAGGTAGTCCCCTTCCCTTTCGTACCGGTCACCCCGATGATGCGGGCCGGACACTTCTGCGTAAACTCCTTTACGACGGTTGTCACCGGCGCTTTAGTCTTGATCAGCCATGGCTTAACGCTAGCGGTGCGCACGACCAGATCGTAATCGTCCAGCCCCGACAAGTAGTCATCGCCGGTCTTGATGGTCGCACCAGGCGCCAGTCCCTTCAGCTCATTCTGGTCGCGGATCGTAATATCCGCACCCTTGGCGCCCCAATACTTATGGGCGGCCTGTCCTTCGACGCCGTAACCGATGATCGCCACCTTCATCGGTACTACCTCCGCTTCTTACGCTTTTTCTTGGTCGCGCTTGTCATTCCCGGAGTGGCCGCGGCTCGGTTACGCCGCTCGGCTCGTGATCCCTGAGGATTGGCCTCAGTGCCATCACCGCTCACATTGGTACTCGCCTGCTCCGCCGCCCGGGTCAGGGCCGTCTCTACCGGCAGTGCCTCCGGCTGCTGCCGCACCTCAATCTTGAAAATAGTCGTCGCGACCTCCGCATCGAGTAGTCCCAACAATTGCTTGAACATACGGAAACCTTCACGCTTATACTCTACCAGCGGGTCGCGCTGGCCAATCGCCCGCAGTCCGATACCGCTACGTACGCTCTCCATCGCCTCCAGGTGCTGTATCCATAACCGATCGAGTGAGTTTACGTAAGTAAACCGCTCTACCATCGTCGTCACCTGCGGCCCGAACTCTTCTGCCCGCCGGTCGTACAACTCCGTAGCCGCATCCACGACGATGTCGGTCATCTCCGACAGGTGAGCCTGCTCCAGCTTGGCCGCCAGCTCCGCATCCACGGGCAGGATCGCCTCGACGGCGCCCTTGAGGGCATCGTGGTCAGTCACGGACGTGCGGGCATCGGTATGAGCCTGCACCATCGCCGAGACCTCTTTGCGGATCATTTCGAGGATGTCATCGCGCAAGCTCTCGTTGGCCAACGCCTTGCGGCGGCGACTGTAGATGACTTCGCGGTGCCGGTTCATGACGTCGTCGTACTCCACGAGCTGCTTGCGGGTATCAAAGTTGTGGCCTTCGACCTTCTTCTGGGCGCCTTCAAGCGAACGCGACACCAGCTTGTTCTCGATCGGTGTCTCTTCGTCGAGTCCCAGGGTGTCCATGATGCCGGCGATGCGTTCCGAGCCAAAGATGCGCATCAGGTCGTCATCCAGCGAGACGTAGAACTGGCTCGAACCCTGGTCGCCCTGTCGTCCCGACCGTCCCCGCAGCTGGTTGTCGATGCGGCGTGACTCGTGACGCTCAGTACCCAGCACGTGCAGGCCGCCCAGCTTATCGACTCCCTCGCCCAACACAATGTCGGTACCGCGGCCGGCGATGTTGGTCGCCAACGTCACCGCGCCCTCCTGACCAGCGGCCGCGATGATGGCAGCCTCAGCCTCGTTGTTCTTAGCGTTTAGCACCTCGTGCGGTACGTTCAATTGCTTGAGGTAATGGCTCAGCAGTTCGTTCTTGGCAATCGATACCGTACCGATCAGCACCGGCCGGCCCTGCTTGTTTAGCTCCGCGACCTCTTTGGCTACCGCGCGGAACTTACCGTCCTCGGTCTTGTAGATCCGGTCCGGCAGGTCCTTGCGCACCATCGGCCGGTGCGTTGGAATCGTCACGACATCGAGGGTATAAATCTTGTAGAATTCTTCCTTCTCGGTCTCAGCCGTACCCGTCATACCCGCCAGCTTCTCGTACAACCGGAAATAGTTCTGGAAGGTAATGGTCGCCAGCGTCAGCGATTCCTGCTGGATCTGGACGCGCTCCTTGGCCTCGACCGCCTGGTGCAACCCGTCGCTCCAGCGCCGTCCCGGCATCAAACGTCCGGTGAACTCGTCAACGATGATAACTTCGCCGTCCCGGATGACGTAGTCACGGTCGATCTTATAGAGTGCCTGGGCGCGCACGGCCTGCTCGATGTGATGGATGTCATCAATCCGGCCGGCCTCATACATATTGTCCACGCCCAACTTGCGCTCGAGTGACTCGACGCCTTCATCGGTCAACGAGACGGCCTTCAACTTCTCGTCGATAGTGTAGTCCTGCTCGGGCTTCAGGCCGGCGGCAAGCTTGGCAAACTCGTAGTATTTATCGGTCGCCTCGTTGGCAGGCGCCGAGATGATCAGCGGCGTCCGCGCCTCATCAATTAGGATCGAGTCGACCTCGTCCACGATGGCGTAGTGGAGTGGCCGCTGCACCATCCGCGACAGGTCGTCGACCATGTTGTCGCGCAGGTAGTCAAAGCCAAACTCATTATTGGTACCGTAGGTAATATCGGCCTGGTAGGCCTCGGCCCGGGTAACGGGACGCAAGTGGTTCAGCCGGTCGTCACCGTGCTCTTCACTGGTGTATTCGGGGTCATATATAAAGGCAGCATCATGGACGATGACGCCGGTCGTCATGCCGAGCGCCCGGTAGACCTGGTCCATCCATCCGGCGTGCAACGATGCCAGGTAATCGTTGACCGTGACAACGTGCACTCCCTTTCCGGTCAAGGCATTGAGGTAGCTGGGCGCCGTAGCCACCAGCGTCTTACCTTCACCAGTGCGCATCTCGGCGATCTTCCCGCTGTGCAGGACAAAACCACCGACCAACTGCACATCAAAGTGCCGCATGTTCACGACGCGGCTGGACGCTTCACGAATCGCAGCAAATGCCTCTGGCAAAATGCTATCGAGCGATTCACCGCCGGTCAGGCGTTCCTTGAATTTATCGGTCAGGCCCTTAAGTTCAGCATCGGACAAGGCCTTCATGGCCTCTTCTTGTGCATTTACTTTCGAAACGATGCTCTGAGCTCGTTTCACCTCTCGGACACTGGGATCACCAATAATTTTTGTTATGAGGTTTCTCATGCAGTCTAGGATACACTATCGGCTTCGAGAGGCCTAAGAGAAATCGTGACGGCTCTAAGCCTCGGCGCCGGGCTCCACCGGCGTGGTTTCAGGATCCGGACCCTGCCCGCGCAAACGCGACAGCATGCGCAGTCGCCGCGGCTCAGTGGTGTGCTTCTCTTTGTACTTGGCCATCTGAGATTTGAGTTTGGCTTCGACTATGTCGACAGCGGCAAAGATATTGATCGTCCCTTCCCGGCTCACCAGTCTCGTTCCGCCAACCGTCACGATCCCTTCACAGACATAACGATTGTCTTCCCGGCCGCTGGGATCATCGGTCAATATCACGTCACAAACACTAATGCCGCGCACATGTCGCGGCAGGTATTTGTCGAGTCCACCGAGCTTCTCTTCGACGTAGGCTCTTACTTTATCGTCCAGTTCATAGTTCCGCGCGGTCAAATCGACCTTCATCATAAGCTGTCCCTCCCGTAATACTTTTGCAGTACGAGGGGCACGTGCACGCTGCCGTCGGCTTGCTGATGGTTCTCCAGCAAGGCGATGGGCAGCCGGCTAAACGCGGCCGCCGTACCATTCAGTGTGTGAACGAATTTTGGCTTACCTTCAGCATCGCGGTAGCGAATGCCGAGTCGCCGGGCCTGGTAGTCAGTCACATTGGAGCAGCTCATCAACTCACGGTAGGTGTTCTCGAGCGGGCTCCAGTACTCAACGTCATACTTCTCATACGCTGCGCCGCCCATGTCACCGGCAGCTATTCTGACTACCCTATAGGGTAGTTCCAGAGCTTGGCAGATATCTTCTTCTAATTTGACCAATTTCTCATGCCACTTGGCACTTTCCTCAGGCAAGCAGAAGACGTACATCTCGAGTTTGTTGAATTGATGTACCCGGTAGAGGCCTTTGGAGTACTTGCCATAAGCGCCGGCTTCCATGCGGTAGGCGGGACTGTAGCCCACATAGACTTTGGGTAGATTCTTGGCATCCATAATCTCGTCGGCGTGCAAACCCGTCAGCGGCATCTCGGATGTGGCAATCAGGTTGAGGTCCTCACCCTCGATCTTGTAGATTTGGCGCTCTTCGCCGCGCGGCAGATAGCCGGTACCGGAGGCCACTTTCGTACTGACCATGTTTGGCACCATCACCGGCACGAAGCCCTCTTGCTCCAACAGGTCGAGTACAAATTGAGTGACCGCAACTTCCAGGCGCACTAGCGCGCCAAACAGGAAATAGAACTTGCTGCCGGCCACTTTGGCGCCGCTTTCGAAGTCGATCCAACCGTTGGCCTCAGCAATCGCCAGGTGGTCCTTGGGCTCAAACTCAAATTTGACGTGCTCGCCCCAGCGCCGCTCCTCGCGGTTGTCTTCCTCGCCACCTTCGGGCGTACCGGGCGCGAGCAGGTTGGGAATGCGGCCGACCTGGTCGTCAAACTCCGCTTCTATTTTTGCCAATTTGGCCTCGAGCTCAGCCAACTCGGTCTTGGTCTGCTGCAGCTTCTCCAGCTCCTCCGGTGTCGGCTTGCCTTTGACGTTGAGGGCAGCTCTCCCCTCCTCTACCTTCACCAGCAGCTCGCGGCGTTGCTCATCAAGCTTCAGCGCGGCATCCACCGAACTCTCACCTATGCCCTTCTGTTTGGCGGCTTGGCGGTATTGGTCAGGGTTTGTGCGGAGGTCTCGTATATCTATCATAGTGCCTCGATTATACTTCCAGCGTGGCTTGCCTGCCACTCAAACGTGGCAAGAGCCCGTATCCGGTAAACCGAATACAGGCTCTTTGACTGAGCTACGGGAGTCAGGACGCTTCGTCCAGCAGAGCATTGACCCCAGCGAGCCATGATTCCAGTGAGACCGGCTCCGGTTTAGCCAGCGGCTGCTCGGGCAAGAGCTGACGAGCTTGAGCGATTAAATCCGGGAATAGATCTTCCCGCAAATTCGCGTGAGTCCTCACGGTATTTCCTACCCCGCCGTAGACCAGGCCCAAGCGTCTGGCTCGATTGCGCCAGCACGCTTCCAGAAGTAGATCGTACGGCGCATCAAGTGGCAAGCGCTCCCAAGCCTGGTAGCACCACGCGCACATCGCTACGACAGCGCTGACATGTAACCGGCCCTTGATCCAGGTCGGCAGCACCACTCGTCGCGTCGTCTCGATGCAGCAGTAGTAGCAAGCCTCACACACCGTATCGATCTTGATCACCATGGCGTGGTCTTCATTGGCGAGGATATCGCCGAACAGTACCCAATAGTTATTTACCGGCACCACGTGGCACCGCTCACGTAATTGGTCGAGGTTCATCTCTCCCCTACTCGTATGTGCGCGAAAGGCCGGCGCTACCGGCCCCTTGTTCGCATATCATTCCATTTTTGCGCTATTTTGACAAGCGGAGACGGTCCACTAGCCACTCCTGATCCAAGCTGGCCAGGAACCATCCCGCCTTCGGTCCGGAGTCCTGGTTCAGAAGCGCTCGATAAATCACCTGGAACACCTGACTGGCCTTGATGCCGGCCGCTTCGGCTGCCGCGTAGACCGCGTCATGCATGCCCTGTCCGTCGAGCTTCTTTGCCTCGATGGCCTGAGCCAACTCGGTCAGTGCCTGGCGCTGCTCATCGGACAACTTCACATCGGGCAGCTCATCATGGACCTTAAACTTCACGCTGTCTGGAGCATACTTCTCGAGCCAGTTGTGTACGAACGCCAGCTCGCGCTCGACCACCGGCCACTGCTCCTTGGCCGCCTCGGCGTAACCCGTCCGCTCCAGAATGGCCTTCACCTCGACCGGTTGCTGACGGGCCGCCTGGTACACAGCCACCAGATGGTTGAAAGGCACCTGTGCGATCATTTCAGCGGACGAACCGGCGTGGGCGTAAGCCACTGCCGCGGTCGCCTCCCCGTTGGCCACTTTCGAAAACTCGTCGACTAGCGTGTACAGGCCGAGGCCGGGATCAAAGCTAAGCGTGCGCGACGGCCGCGAACCGATCACAAAGTAACGCAAGATCTCGGGGGGCATCACATCGAGAGCATCCTTGGGTGTCAGCACGTCACCGGACGACTTGCTCATCTTCTTGGTCTGTCCGACCGAGTTGATAAATTCGTATGGCACCGGGAAGGGAGCCTTACCATCGTAGAGCTTGTCTACTAGCACGGCTCCCGTGTCGTAGGACCCGCCCTTGGTAGCATGGTCGCGGCCGAAGGGCTCGACGGTAACCTTAAATTTGGCCCACCGGGCCGGCCAGTCTAGCCGCCAGTCGAGCTTCACCTTGCCTTCGTCGAGTCCGACCGTCCCGGTCTGGCCCTCGCGGTCCTTCCACTTCACTTTCCCATCTTCCCAGCCGGAAAACTTACGGGTGCGCAGATTGTGATTATCGTCCATGATCTGCACCGGCGCCCAGTGCTCGTCGAGCTGGCGGCCACCGACTTCGGTGAGGATGCGACGAGCCTCGTCCAGCCTGTCGAGACTAGCCACGATCTGATCGACGAAAACCCCTTGCTGATAATTGTCGTAACCCGAGATCTGCTCGTCCGGCTGTACTCCCAAGGGCACTAGACCTTCGTTGAGGCTGGCCAAGCGGTGGTCGCCGTAGCTCTCATGGCAGTCACCCCAGGGGTCTGGCACTAGCCGCAGCGGCACTCCGATATGCTTCTTCCACTCCTCCGGAACGTCGACCGGCACCTTGCGGAAAGCGTCAAAATCATCGACGAAGTCGACGTGCTTGGCACGGCGGCCGGCCCGCTTCAGTGCCCAAGTAATGGCGTTGGCCGTCATGATCTCGCGCAGCGTGCCGACGTGGTACACGCCAGACGGCGAGTGGCCGCTTGAGACGGTCACTTCCCCATCTGGGAACTGTTGATTTACTTGTTCGGCTAGGCTGTCCAGCCAGTCGCGCGAAACCGGTTCTGTCATGCCGCCCATTCTAACGGAAAAGCCGCCCCCAAGCGAGAGCGGCTAATTCGAAGTGTCGATAGTAAAAACTAGGCGATGTGCTTGATGCGGTAGGTCATGGTGCCGGACGGAACGTCAACGTGCACCTCGTCGCCCTTCTTCTTGCCGAGCAGCGCCTTGCCGATCGGCGACTGGTCGGAGATGTAGCCCTTGTCCGGGTTAGCCTCAGTCGAGCCGACGATAACGTACTCGACCTCTCCCTCTTCCAGCTCGACGTGGACTTTCGAACCCAGGGCAACAGCCGATGAACTCTTGTTCGAAATTACCGCAGCATGCTTGAGAATGTGTTCAATTTCAGAAATGCGACCCTCTACGAAACTCTGCTCGTCGCGGGCAGCGTCATACATCGCGTTTTCGCTGAGATCGCCGTCAGCTTTGGCCTCCTTCAGACGTTCCGCAATTTCACCGCGCTTGGACGTCGTGAGCTCTTGAAGCTCGTCCTTGAGCGCCTGCAGACCATCTGCTGTCAGGTGAAATTCACTTTTTGTACCATTCATGGTCACTCCTTCTCGAGCATTAGCCTATCACCAGGGTGAAAAAAATCCTCGGGGTTCCCCGAGATTGGCCATTGCTTGATTGAGAATTAGTTTGTAAGACTTGCCTGTGTGTTTTGCTTTACTATGTTCGCTCAAGCCCTTCGCACCGTCAATAGTTACTATTGTTTAACACTAATAGTTTGCGCCCCAGAGCCATAAACAGTCGCTTCAAGCAAGCCAGGCGCTTTAAAATGCTTGTGGAAAACTCAGGACCCTACCGAGAGGCGCCCGCGCCTTCGGTGTAATACCAGCGCAATAATTCCCTGGTAGCCGGCGCCGCGAACTGCGAACCTTCACCGGCCTTCTCAAACAACACCACCGTCACGATCTTCGGATCGTTGTAGGGCGAGAAGGAAGTGAACCACGAGTGCGGCAACACCTTGTTATTGGGGTCGGTCTCGGCCGAACCGGTCTTTCCTGCCACCGGCACCGGCACTTCCTTCTCCATGAAGCAGCACGCCGTACCGTATGGCTTCTGAATCGTATCTCGCATACCCTGGCGCACCAACGCCAGGTTCTCGGGCGATACCGGCACCTGTCTTATCGTCTCCGCTCCATACTTCTTCACCGTTTTGCCATTTGCGTCTGTCACTTCTGACACAAAGTGAGGCTTGAGCAGCTTGCCGCCATTGGCTACGGCCGCCGTCGCCATCGCCATCTGTATCGGCGATGTCAGGATGTCGCCCTGCCCCACCGAAATGTTGTAGGTGTCACCCGTATACCACGGATCGCCCGAAAACTTCTTCTTCCACTCGGGCGTCGGCACCCGGCCCTTCGTTTCGCTTGGCAGGTCGACCCCGGTGCGCGCTCCGAAGCCAAACTTCATGTACCAATCGGTGAGTTTCTCCACACCCAGGTAACGAGTGAAGTTGGTGAAACCGCCGGCGATCGTGTAGAAGTAGATGTCCGACGAACGGGCAATGGCCGAAAACAGGTTGACGTTGCCCAGACCCGACGTCTCCCAGCCCTTATAGATGTAATGGATGCTGTTGTCGTATGGGTTGACGACGTCGAGCTGGCCGGTGTCATTGATGATCGTGTTGGCCGTCACAATCTTCTCCTGCAGCGCCGCCGACGCGGTCATCGGCTTGATCACCGATCCGGATGGATAAGCGCCCGACAGGACCTTGTTGAACAACGGCTGGCCGGGATCGTTGACCAGCGCCCGGTAGCTCGCCTCGCCGATGCCGCGGCTAAACTCATTGTTGTCATATGTCGGCAGCGACACCGCCGCCAACACTTCGCCGGTCTTGGGGTTCACCGCGATACCGGCTCCGCGCTTGATGTTGCCGCGCGTCATCTGGGTACGCAACGCTTCGGACATCTTGCGCTGCAGCGACTGGTCGATCGACAGTACCAGGTTATCCCCCGGCGCCGGATCACGGCTAGCCAGGACCCGCACCGGGCGGCCGGTGGCGTCTACCTCCGTGCGCTCGCCACCGTTAGTCCCCCGCAATACTTCCTCGTATTGCTTCTCCAGTCCGAGCTTCCCAATCAAGTCGGTCGGTCCGTAGGTCGGGTTGGATTTTACCTCTTCAGGACTGACGCGGCCGGTATATCCCAAAAACACCGACAGCAGGTTCTCATCGGCATACTGACGGATCGGGTTTACGTCCAATGCGAAACCGGGCAGCGAGCCGCTTGATTGGTCGATCAGGAGCGCCTTGTCGCGATCCACGCCGGCAGCGATTAGCTGCGGAATCGGGCTACGCAGACACCCGGGGGTTTTGACCTTACATGTTACCTCGGCCCGCTTGGCCACTTCGTCCACGGGCAACCCCAGCATGCTAGCCACCCGTTCATACTCCTTGCGCCGCTCCTTCTCGTCCGTTGGCAAGAGCTGGGGTACGGCCGTCACGTCGAAGCTCGCCTGGTTGCGCGCCAACACCACCTTGTTGCGGTCATAGATCATGCCCCGCGGTGCCCGTTCCACTCTTTCGCGAATGCGGTTCCCATTAGCTAGCGCCAGGTTCTCGTCACCCGCCACCACTTGGAGCGAAAACAAGCGCAACAGGAGGATACTCAGCGCCACACCGGCAACCACGCCAAACGCCAACAACGGCCGCCGGCTAGTCTCGCCTTCGGGACCCTCGGCTTCGGCATCCGCCGGCAAAATAGCCTCGGTCCATTCCTCATACCGCGACATACTGCGCTTCACCTTGAGTTTGTCGGAAGCGGCCGAGTCTTCGAGATAGCCAAAGATAGACTTGTGTGCCATTCCCCTACCCTATGGTTGCTTCGCTGGTCCGGGGTCCCGCCGCCACCATGCGCGCCGCCCGCCTCAGACCTGCTGTTAGTAACAAGTTTAACATTAGCTCTGTCATGAACCGGCCCACCATCGCCCCCGCGGGCCACTCCCCTACCGTGTCTACCAGTCCTCCCAGCGTAATGATGGTCATCAACAGCGTACCCACCGCCACCATCACGCCCGCTACCAGCCAACCCGTCAGCTCAATGCCGGCCCGATGCACCACGCCGCCGGCCAATGCCGCCAGCACCAACGTCCCGGTCCAGAGCCCGAAATTCGCCCCGCTCGCCAGGTCGATGATGATTCCCGACGCCACTGCTACGGCCAAAGCAGAGCTCGCGGTCCCCTCAAGGCCGACTAGCACGACCCACGCCAAAGCGATATTTGGCACCACCCCCAGCGGCTTTAGCGCCGGCAACAGACTGATTTGCATCATGACGATTACCAGCGATGACAGGATTAGTGCTATCCGCCTCATAGACCTAGCACAACATAGGCGAACCGCAGGCGCGATACTTTGAGGCTGGTCTCAACTTGCGCCACCTGAAACACTACGTTAGCCCGCGTGTTCACCGATTCCACCTTACCGATCAACAGTCCCGGCGGCACAATCCCGCCCAGCCCCGAAGTCGTCACCGTGTCACCCGGCTTCACCTCATCGGTCTGCCCAATCTTGTCCAGTACCAGGCCGCTGCCCAGTTGACCGCGGATGATACCGGTTGCGCCGGTCTCCTGATCCTTGGCAGTGAGTTTAAATTCGGGGTCGGTCACCAGAATGATGCGTGAAGTCGACGCCTGGGCATCGGCGATCGTGCCGATCAGCACTCCTTCGCTCACTACCGCCATGCCGTTGGCGATGCCGGCCTTCTTGCCCTTATTGATCGTCACGAATTGCCGGTACGAATCGGGTTGGAACGCCACGACTTCAGCCGCCACCTCGCGGTAGGTTCCCGCGACCTCCAATCCCAGCTGCTTCCGCAGCAGCTCGTTGTCCCGCCGCGTCTCAGCGTCCGCCGCGATCTTCTTGCGCAACTCGGCGTTCTCACGCTCCAGGCGCACATTCTCGCGCGCCAGGTTGCGCACGCCACCGACATTGGCCAGTGCCTCGCTCGTGTTTGAGCCTAGCCCATTAAATCCCTGCCCGATCGGCACGAGCGTGTGGTCATACAACCACCGCACCGGTCCCAGCTTGCCCAGCGTCCCCAACATCACCAACAGCCCACCGACCGCAACGACGATCAGGATGCGACGGTTGGTTCGGGACAAGTTCAAGCCACTACCTCCTTAACGCGGAATTTTCCCGTACTGCGTCGGCACCAGAATATCCTTGAGAGCATCGATGTCTTCCAGCACCAGACCCGTCCCCCGCGCTACCGCTGTCAGCGGGTCGTCCGCTTTGTGGACCGGCATCTTGGTCTCCTTGGACAGCATGGTGTCGAGCCCTTTCAGCAGGGCTCCACCGCCCGCCAAGTAGATTCCGCGCTCCATGATATCGGCCACCAGTTCGGGCGGCGTCTCCTCGATCGTGATCTTCACCGCCTCAACAATCTCGCGCACGCTCTTCGACAGCGCCTGCCTGATCTGTTCCGGCGTCACCATGATCTCCTTGGGCAGTCCGGTGACGAGATCACGGCCCCGCATCGGCACCTCTTTGGGGCCTCCGGATACCGGGTAAGCCGAGCCGACAGCAATCTTGATGTTTTCGGCCGTGCGTTCGCCGATCTGCAGGTTAAACTGCTCGCGCGCGTACTGGATAATGTCATCGCTAAGCTCGTCACCGGCTGTGCGCAGACTGCGGCTGGCGACGATGCCACCGAGCGAGATGATGGCCACTTCAGTCGTGCCACCGCCGATGTCGACGATCATGCTGCCCGCCGCATCCTGGATCGGCAGCCGCGAGCCGATCGCTGCAGCCATTGGCTCCTCGATCAGGAAGGTTTGGCGCGCACCGGCGTTGGTCGCGGCGTCTTCCACCGCCCGCTTCTCCACTTCGGTCACGCCTGACGGGATACCAACCACTACCCGCGGCCGTGGAAAGACGCTGTACGTCTCCTTGTGCACCTTATTGATGAAGTACTTGAGCATCTGCTCAGTCACTTCGAAGTCGCTCACCACGCCGTCGACGAGTGGCCGCGTCGCCACGATGCTGGCCGGTGTCTTGCCCACCATCTTCTTGGCCTCGTCACCGATAGCCAGCACCTGCTTGGTCTTCACGTTTACCGCTACCACGCTGGGCTCGTTGATAACGATCCCCTTCCCACGCACATAGACCAACGTATTGGCCGTTCCCAGGTCGATGCCAATGTCGTGCGATAACAGACCGAGTAAACGGTTAATCATTTGGAAGCACTTTCACTTCTCCCAGTTTAGCAGTGGCTATCTGTAGGCAGCAAGGCGCAGGTTGGAAGCTGACACTCGATGTGCCAATATGTCCCAATCGGCTCTTACCCGTAAGCAGCCGCGCACTTTCGTGGCTGCCCCGACTCCTGAAGGAAGTGAGTCATGACCAGACGCACGCAAGTAGTTGTGCTCACCGTGGTGGGCATACTGGTGTTGCTAAGCGCCTGCACCCGCGACGGCACCACCCCTCCTCCGCCCAGCCCCTCTCCCGCCAAGTCATTCAGCGACAAGTTTCAAGACCAGCGGGTGATAGAGGAATCCAACCCCATTGAGGAGAGTGCTGACCCCAACTGGTGGCTCAACTCCGGCGCTCGCCTCGACATTCGCGACGGCGTCGCCCAGACCATCCAAGGGTCGCTCGACCCTGAGGATCCCTGGCACCGGGCGTACGCCAGTAACAGCGGCGCCGACCGAGGACGTCACCCACAGAATCTGTTCCGGCTCGTACTTCGGCAGGAGTACCAGAACCCGGAGCAACAGTTCTACTTCCGGGTTGACCAGATCAACCTCTCCAAAGATCCCGAGCGCGACGCCTGGAGCGGAGTGTTCTCCATGAGCCGCTACGGTGACCAAGGCGACACACTCTACTACACCGGGTTCAGAGTAGACGGCAGCGCCGTCATCAAGAAAAAGGTTGGCGGCGTCTACGCGGACTCGTTGGCGGAGGTTCCAGTGTTCGACGGAGCTGAATACGACCGGACCAAGAATCCCAACCTCTTGCCGGAGGACCGATGGATCGGACTGCGCAGTGCCGTCACAACCAACGCCAACCGGACCGTTTCAATCACCCTGTGGGTGGACGTGGATGGCAATGGCCTGTGGCAGCAAGTGGCCCAGGCCACCGATAGTAGCACTTCCGGCATGCCGCCGATCACCGGTTCCGGATTGGTCGGCATTCGCACTGACTTCATGGACGCGTCATTACGGGATTACTCCGTGCGAGAGCTCCCGCAAAGTTCATGAAATTATTGCCTGGAGGGCGGAGAGGTGGACCCTCTTCGCTCTCCGGGAGCACGTTCTTATTTGACCGCTTACTCAACAAACGTTAACATCTTGCCATGACCAGCCATTACTCAGTCACCATGATGCCCTGCTGCAACATGTGTCTGCGTGTGCCTGGTTACGCTGCTTGATTCAACCCTCACCCACCGACCAGCCAGGCACCGCTCACAGCAGCGGCTTTTTTGTACCCATCTACGGAAGGATTCACTGTGCACTACGGCACGATCAAGTTCCGCTCCAACCTGACGGTGCAAGCCGCCATCAACGCCACCCAAGGGTTCGTCAGCCCCCAACTCGTCGCGTCCGAAGCCACTGCTCCTCTCATCAGCCCGCCGGACGACAACGCGCTGCGCAAGATGCGCAAGTTTGGCCGCGTGGATATCAGCGACCAATCGGCGCCCGCCAAAAAGAAAGGCCGTCCCAAACGTGGCGGCAGGCTGAAAGGCACGAGGAGTGGCCGCTAGAGGCTCGAGCAACATTCACTCCGTGGGGAGCGGACCCGGTCCGCTCCCTGCCCTACCCTTTGCTAATTCATAATTTTGGCATTAATATACCGCCATGGTTTCCATCTCTCACAGCTTCAACGCTGCTGTCACCGCTTGGTGGCTGGTTGATGCTGTGCGCGGTCATTAACCATACCCTTGCCCAAACCCGCACACAGCCCCGCTCCTCCGGAGCGGTTTTCTGTTAGCGGGCAGGCAAAAAGCGTACCCCACAATCCAACGACCCCTGGAGGCACCATGCTCCCCACTCACGACATCGACGTCGGTTGGAAAACGACCGTGTCCAACGTCACCCTGCCACTCAGCCGCGACATCGTCCGGCAGGCCTCTCGCCTCGTCGTCCAAGCCGCCAACGCCTTCACGACCGAGCACACGGCCGCCATGCGCCTGCTCGGTGTACCTTCGGGCATCTGGCGCCTGGACTGCACACTGGTGGATCAGGACGGTCAAGGCGTCACTCTTTATCAACCGTCCGAAGATGCCTTCTATCCGCCAGCCGGCACCGTCCAGATGTACGAAGCTGAAGACCGACCCCTGGGGCTCGGTCTGCTCACGGCGATGTCGCCCGACTTCGACGCGCGGCTCGAACTTCTCAGACGCTCGTGGCCGCCGTTGCGAGTGGTGGTTCATCCTGGACTCGAGAACGACGACCATGTTTGGCTCGGCCGCGACCGTGTCCATCACGGCCTCGAAGCGCTGCCGGCAGACGGCTTCGTCATCGTGCGCGCTGATCCGGGACTGCGTGAGTATCACCCGCTCTCCTTCCGAGGGTGGTCCACGGTCATCACCGAAGGCAAGAAGGCCTACGGCGACCGGATGAAGATCTGGCGGCTCGTCCACCGGGTCGAAGATCTACCCCGCACTCACCTGCC
>JAQZBT010000046.1 GCA_029237755.1 Candidatus Saccharimonadota bacterium | reverse complement strand
GTCGCGTCGCTGAGCGAGCTGAGCGAAGAGCAGTGGTCGGATCTACGCGGCGTGATCAAGCGATATGAGGACGCCTGCCGGAAAGCATTTGCGCCCAACGTGTTTAACTGGGGCTGCCTGATGAACGACGCGTTCAAAGAGGACACACCCACGCCTCATGTGCACTGGCACGTGCGGCCGCGCTATGCCCGGCCACCTCAGGTTGGTGCCTACCGGTACTCAGACCCAAATTTTGGGCAACACTATGACAGCTCGGCCACCCGAATCGTTGAAGACTCTATGCTCGAGGAGATCCGCGGGCAGATATTTAACGCTTTAGCTGAAACCCGAGGATAAAGTAGCCCTGCTCGACGGGCGTGAGGCCGTACCTGGCGGCTTCCTCGATAAGGGCTTCGTGTTGCCAGGGATCGCATTCGGTGAAGAGGTAGCCGCCGGGGTTGAGATGCTCAGCCAGATCGATGAGGAAGCGCCGATAGAGTCCGAGACCGTCTGGTCCGCCAAATAACGCTACGGCCGGTTCGCGCTTAACTTCGGGCATGAGATCGGCGTCGTCGGCGAGGTAGGGGAGATTGGTAACGATGGTGTCGAACCGGCCCCCTACGCCGTCCCAGAGGTCTGCGACCAATAGGTCGAGCTGAGCGTGATGCTTGGCGGCGTTGCGGCGGGCGACGGCCAGCTCGCGCTGGCTGATATCGGTGGCAGTGATGTGCAGATCGGGACGGTGCTTGGCGATGGCAATGGCGATGGCGCCTGAACCGGTGCCGATGTCGATGAGGCGGCTATCCTTGGGCGTGTACTTGAGCGCCCACTCGACCATCTGCTCGGTCTCTACGCGCGGCGTGAGCACATCAGGGGTGATCTCGAAATCGAGACCGTAAAATTCGCGTGTCCCGGTGATGTGGACGAGCGGCTCGCGGTTGGCCCTGCGGGCGATCAAAGCATCGGCGGCTTTGGTGTTTTTCGCCGTCATCTGGTCCGTGTCGTGAGCTTTCAGCCAAGCGCGGTTCTGGCCCAATACGTGACCGAGGATGAGTTCAGCGTCGAGTTGGCTCGAGCTGACTTCAGCGGCGGCCAGGTCCTTGGCGGCGTCGGTGAGCCATTTGCCGATACTGGTCATGCGCTGTGCTCCTTGAGCCAGGCGAGGCAGTGCGCCGCTAGTGAGCTCTGGTCTTCGTTGGTAGAGAAGCTGTGGTCGGCTCCAGGGATGGTGACCTGCTCGACTTCGGTCTGCTCCTCCAGAGCCCGGGCATAGAGCGGTCCGGTTTTTGCCAGGATGCTACCTTCGGCCGTGACGATCAGCGATGGCGTGTGGTAGCCGGTACTGAAGCCACTGTCTTCCAGGGCATTGAACTCTTTGACCATGGCAGGCCCTATGAGGTAATCAAGACCGGAGCTCGAGCGCAAATAGGCGTCCAGTTCCTTGACGTATTTGGCTTTGCGGAAGGGATTAACGTCGGGGTGACTGGGGTCGAGCAGGATTGCGCTGGTTACGTCGGGCTTGCCGAGCAGAATCGTTAGTCCGCCGTAACTGTGGCCGATGACGTGAATGTGTTTAGGCTTGTACTCGGCTCTGACATAATCGACGGCAGTATTGAGGTCGTGGATATGGGTATCGAGCGTGCAATCGCGCATCCGGCGGGCCTTGGGCCGGGAGTCGTAGAGCCCGAGCCGTAGTACGTTGAAGCCTTTGGCGCTGAGGTAGTTGGCGAGAAAGTAGGGGAGAGTGCGGCCGGTGTGACTGGCCAGGCCGTGCAGGTAGATGACAAAGTCGTCGTGACCTCCGCGGTTGAGCAGACTGTATGAAGTCTTGCCGTCGTGAAGCGGAATTTCTACGAGCTCCTGGCTCATGCGGCGGCTTGCTCCAGCTTCAGCCGCAGGTCCTCCGCGCGCAGACTTTCGAGCATATCGGTGATGTTGCCGATCATGAAACCGGGGAGGCCGTGCTGGGTCCGGCCGATGCGGTGGTCGGTGACGCGGTCTTGAGGGAAGTTGTAGGTGCGAATCTTCTCGCTGCGGTCGCCCGTGCCGATTTGGCTGAGGCGCGCTTCGCGGCCGGCCTTCTCTTCTTCCTCTTTTTGCAGGGCAAGCAGCCGGGAGCGGAGGACACCCATGGCCTTGAGCTTGTTCTTGAGTTGGGACTTCTCATCCTGGCAGGTCACGACCAGGCCGCTGGGAATGTGAGTGATGCGGACGGCAGAGTCGGTGGTGTTGACGGACTGGCCGCCGTGGCCGCCGGAGCGGTAGACGTCGATGCGCAGGTCGTTGTCGGAGATAACCAGGTCTTGCTCCTCGGCTTCGGGCAAGACTGCCACTGTCACAGTAGAGGTGTGGACTCGGCCCTGGGACTCGGTCTCGGGTACGCGCTGGACGCGGTGGACGCCCGACTCATACTTGAGCCAGCCGTAGGCCTCGTCGCCGATGACTTCGAAGATAATCTCTTTGTAACCGCCGACTTCGGAGGGCGATTCGCTCACCAGCTCTATGCGCCAACCGCGGGTCTCGACGTAGCGACCGTACAGGCGGTAAAGTTCGCCGGCAAAGAGGCTGGCCTCGTCGCCGCCGGCGCCGGCGCGGATTTCGACGATGGCGTTGCGGGCATCGGCCGGATCCTTGGGGACCAGGGCGATGCGCAGTTGGTCGGTGACGTCTTCCAATTCCTGCTCCAGGCCGGGGATCTCGTCGCGCGCCAGCTCGGCCAGCTCGGGGTCTTCGAGGGCTTCGCGGCTGGAGTCGAGGTCGGCATTGAGCTTAGAGCGGCGGTCGTAGAGGTTGATGATGGGTGCGATCTCGGCCTGGCGCTTGGCGAGCTTGACCATTTCGGGCGTACCAAAGAGACTCGCGTCGGTCATGCGGCTGGCGATTTCTTCGGATTCTTGGCGGAATTTGGCTTCGGTCGCGTCCATAAATCTATCCTAAGTAAGCAAAAAGCGCTCAGTACGAGTGTATCAGAGCGCTTCGCGTGGAGTAGTTAAGCTTCGGTTTTGTCGACGGTGCCGGCTTCGATTTCGGCTTGGAGACGGGCGGTCTCAGCGTCTTTGGCGTCCTTGGCGGTCTTGGCAGCAGCCGCAGTCTCGGCGTGCTTGGAGGCCTTGGCCTGGCGGGCCTTGAACTTGTCGACGCGGCCGGCGGTGTCGATGAGCTTCTGCTTACCGGTGTAGAACGGGTGGCAGTTTGAGCAGATTTCAACGTTAATCTCCTTCACGGTCGAGTGAGTCGTGAAGGTAGTATTGCAACCGTTGCAGTGAACGGTCGTCTCAAGCAGCTCTGGGTGGATGGCTGATTTCATAACTGGTAGAGCATACCTGATATGGGTCGGTTGGTCAAGGCTTGGACGTGGTAAATTGTGCTTATGGCATCCAACTACGATTGGCCGCGCGTTGCCTCCCGGCGGGCAGTGATCGACGCAGCTGCGTCGGTAGTGATAACGGCGTTGCTACTGATCCACTACCTGCGGGGCAACACGGGAACCGACACCTCCTGGATTGTGTTGGCGGGACCGGTCCTGCTGTATCACGCGGTGGTGGTGTACCGGCATGGGCGCGGCATGCGGGAAGGGGACAGGCACTCGTACCACGCCATGCAGGTACTGACGGCGTTGAAGATTGCGGGTTGGTTGGGAATCGTGATCTGGAAGTGGGGTAACGCCGGGCTGGTGGTGCTGGCGCTAATAATGATGGCGTTGAAGATAGGGGAACTGGGGATATATATGAGGGCAGGGCGGGAGCACCGGCCGGACAAAAAGTCCGACCGGGCTTGATCTCGCCCCCTGAGTCGCCGGTTTACACGCGTTGCGTGCGCTTGGCGTAGAAGGGGATGGCTTGACCCCGGAGGGGCCAGAGCTCGGGTCCCGACACCAACCGGTGCAGCACTTCTGCGGCCACTTCCCGTAAATCCTCCAGTGATCCGTCGTTGATCAACACCAGGTCAGGCACCAGGATCTGTGTCTCGGAAGATTCGAGCCCGGGACGATCGACCTTGATCAGCACTCCGTTGCGGTTGCCGCGGATGAACTGGTCGTCGCCTTCGTAGCGCAGGCCACTGAGGACCTGCAGCGGGGTGTCTGGATGGGCTGCGAGCTGCTCGTCGAGGCGATGAAGGGCATAGGCCGGCCAGAGGTTGGTAGTCGGGCGGCCGTTGCGGCCGAGCCAGTGCGACGCGGCCGAGATCATCGGAACACTGATCGCCGTCAGAAGCTGTCGGTAGGTCGAGGACTTGTTCTCGACTGTGACGGGCAGAGCGTAGGCCTCGGGATTGTTCCGGACGTCCGCGACCAGGGCCGCCAGCAGCTCCAGATGGTGGTCGGTGAGGTAGACCGGGTCAAACGCCCATCCGGGAATGTCGTAGAACCCATTGGTCACCGTGTCCAGCCATTCGCCGGCCCGGTTTAGGATTCGCTCGTTGGCCCGATGATTGTTGAGGGCGCCTGCATCAAGCAGTTCGAGCAGGTAGAGCCGGGCGAGCTCTGCCAGCGGCACGATGGGTTCCGAGGTCTCGGCGAGACCGCGACTGCGCTTGACCTTGGCGAGCTCGAGCAGGAACAGGGCGAAGGCGGTCTTGCCGCTGCCTCCGAGGCCGGTGAGTCCGACCGTGATGGTGTTTGCAGACACAAACATCACCTTCTTTCGTGAATAGATTCTCAAGGGGGCAAAAAAACCTGACGCGTCGTTGCGTCAGGACATAGTTATAACACGGTGATGATAAAAACGGGGAGAGCTACCCGGCCGGATGGTTACGGCCAGGTAGTCGTCCCTTGAGCGGACTCAGGTGATGATGCGGGTGGGATCGAAACCCTGCGCGCACGAGATCTCCAATTGACGGGCATCACCCGCCGGGATTGGCGTCGGCCCGTTCAGGTTTTGCCAGATGGATAGAGCCGTCAGTTCGAGCTCCAGCAGCGAGGCGTCATTGAGGATGACGTAGTCGGCCTTGATGCCGCCTTGCTCGGTGGGGAGGTTCGAATCGGGTTGATCCCGGCGGACGACCTTGAAGACGTAGCCGCCACTTTCGCGAACCGGGACCTCGTCGCCGGGGAGACGCATGCCTGTCACAGTCTGGAGAGGCAGATTCGGGTACCGGCTACGGCGGCGGATGACTTCGTCCATGGCCACGTTGTTCCAGATATTGGTCATGCCCGGTACATGGTTGATGCGCACGTAGCGGGTAGCCATCTGGCCCAGCGTGAAGCCCACGGCCGTGATTATGGGCCGATAGAGGTCGGTCGACTTGTTGTTCACCGTGAACTCATCTGAGTACAGCTCGGGGTTGGCGAAGACCGAGTCGATCAAGTCGGCCAGGGTCTGGTAGAGCTGCTGGTCACGCGGGCCGGGTACGAAGGCCTCGAACGGGATCTCGTAGCGGTTGCCGGTAGCGGCATTGAACCAGTCTTTGGCATGCCAGGGAATGGCTTGGGTGACCAGGTCCTGACTGAACGCGCCGAGGCGGCCGTGGTAGAGCAGCTTGCGGAGGCTTTCGGCCGGACGGATGATCGCGGCGGAAGTCTCCACATTCACCTCGTCCGGAATCCCGCCGGCGAAGGTGATGATGTAGTTGGCCAGGGCGGTCTTTCCGGTTCCGCCGGTGCCACAGATGGCAAGCAGGGGAGGGGACATTGCGTCACCACCTATTCTGAGTCTCAAGGGACGGGGGACAAGTTGCACATTGGGTGCGTGGCAATAGTTTTACCACATTTTGCCAATCTGTCAAAAGAGCTGAACTCACCAGGGTTGCCGGGAGGGGCGGTTTCTGGTACACTTTCTTGGCTATATAAGTTCGTAATGACACAACCCGGGCGCATATCCTCCCAAATGGGTAGCCCGGGTGAAGACGAAAGGATTCCATGGCAGACGTTAGCCTAAAAGAATTATTGGAGGCCGGAGCCCACTTCGGTCACCAGACCCGCCGCTGGAACCCCAAGATGCAGAAGTTCATCTTCGGGGCTCGTGGTGGTGTACACATTATTGACCTCACCAAGACCGGTGTGTTGCTGAAGGAAGCCGTCGATTTCGCTCGCGAAACGGCCGCCAATGGCGGCAAGGTGCTGCTCGTCGGCACCAAGCGTCAGGCTGCAGCGGTCGTGCGCGAAGAGGCCGAAGCCGCCGGCATGCCCTTTGTGACCGAGCGTTGGCTCGGCGGTATGCTGACCAACTTCCGCACCATCCGCCTGCAGGTCCAGCGCCTGAAGAAGCTCGAGGCCGGGCTTTCGAGCGGCGACTTCGCTTCCAAGTACAACAAGAAGGAAGTCCTCGACTTTACCAATGAGGCCGCGGCGCTGAACCGTATCTTCGGCGGCATCAAGGATATGGACGGTATCCCCGGCGCGGTCTTCGTGGTCGACGTACCCAAAGAGACGATTGCCGTGGCTGAGGCACGCAAGCTGGGCATCCCGGTCATCGCGATCGCTGATACCAACGCTGATCCCGACCTGATCGACTACCCGATTCCGGCCAACGATGACGCGATCAAGACTGTCCGTATCATCACTCACACCATTGCCCAGGCTGCGGCCGAGGGCGCCAAGCAGTACGCGGCTAAGGCCAAAGAAGCCGCCACAACCACCGAAGTTTAAGTTAAGAGGCCCACAAAACATGGCTATTTCTATTGATGACATCAAAAAACTGCGTGAGCAGACCGGCGCCGGCATGATGAAGGCCAAAGAGGCTCTCGAGTCGACCAAAGGCGACTACGACAAGGCCGTGCAGTGGCTGCGCGAGAAGGGCGAAGCATCGGCGGCCAAGAAGGCCGACCGCGAAGCGCGCGCCGGCTTGATCGAGGGCTACGTCCACTCCGGCCGCATCGGCGTGCTCGTCGAGATCAACTGCGAGACCGACTTCGTCGCCCGTACCGAGGACTTCAAGACCTTTGCCCGTGACATCGCGATGCACGTAGCTGCCGCCAACCCCGAGTACCTCAAGCCCGAGGACGTACCGGCCGAGGTGGTCGAGAAGGAGCGCGAGATCTACCGCAAGGAGGTCGAGGGCAAGCCGGCCGAGATCATCGAGAAGATCGTCGACGGCAAACTGAACAAGTACT
>JAQZBT010000045.1 GCA_029237755.1 Candidatus Saccharimonadota bacterium | reverse complement strand
TGCAGTGACCTGAGCTGGCTGGCGGTGAGTTGACCGCTGTTACCGATCCGCCCACTGACGACGTAGAAAGTACCGCGCATGCCATAACTTTCCATAGCTTGGGCGGCAAGGGCCTGGTTTGCCAGCCCGTCATCAAACGTCAGGCTTACTACCGTTGGTCCGGCCGCATTCAGAAGCGACCCCTGCGGAACAATGCTCGCCACGACCAAGACAACCGCCGGAAGCAACACTCCCCACCTCAAAAATCGCTTCACCGCACATCCTCCTCGAATAACAGTATCTGTTGGTATCTTACTATGGCTTAGGATAAGAGAGAAAGGTGCTGCTGTCGGATTTTAGTGTAAAAGCCGGGTGGACATTTGAAATATCCGCCTATCCAAGGTCGGTGTGACCTATGGCGTGACGTAGTTCTTGACCTGGTTGATGATAGGGTCGCCGGGGTACATCTCGTGGGCGCACGCCGGCACCCAGCTGGCCCGCGACGGAGCGTATTCCCAGTAGTTCAAGCCGCCGATGCCGCCGGCAAAGTACGCGTCGGCCTTCGCCTTCATGTATGCCGCGCGACTGGCAGGAGTCACCGCACAGCCGGAGGCGCCGGCTAGCTGGCCGGCCTCACCACCATAGTAGGGCTTGTTGGCCGCAACACCGGCCGCCTTGGCCACGTTGAAGTTGTTTGAGACCACCTTGCCACCCTCGTACTGGTAGGCGTAATCATGGAAGCTCACGGCGTTGATGTTAGTCGTAGCCATCAAGGTGTTGTAGTTGCTCACTCCGCCGAAGTTACCCGGTGCGTTAGCGCCGACGCTGATGATGTGGTTGGGGTCAAGCGCGCGGATCGCATCCGAAGTGCCCTGGAAGTAAGCCTGCCATGTGGCCAGGTCGGGGATAGCACCACGCTGGCCGGGCTCATTTATGGTCTCCCACATCATGACGGTGGGGTTGTCTTTGAAAATGGGGACTATCGTCCTAACCCATGTCAGCCATTCGTTCTTCCAGCCCGACTGGTAGTAGGCCAAGGTCTTGCCGCTATGGGTGCCGTTGACGGCGTAATCCAATTCACCACAAGAGCTGATACCGTCCGCCAGCGTCAAAATCAAGTGCTGGTTATGCCTGGCGGCTGCGTCGACGATCGTCTTGATGCGGTCGGTGCCGTAAGTACGGAAGGCCCACAGGCGGGTGACGCCGTTGCTGGGCAGGCTGGAGAAATAGGCGTCCAGCTGGGTGGTAGTGTAAGGCGTGCCGTTATAGCAGCCGGCCATGCCGTATGAGTTGAAGCCATGGAACTTGAATGTCTGGCCGTCTTTGATGAAGTTAGTGCCGGAAGTCGTGATGAATCCGGACGGAATCGGCTCGGGCGTGGGAGCCGTGCTTGTACCGGGGGTCACCTCGGGCGAAGGAGTGGGAGTAGGGGTGGCTGCAACCGGCGACCCCAGCACTTGCACCTCATCCAACAGCAGCTGACGGACACACTTTCTCTTTTCCAGGGGGTTGGATAAAGCGATGCTTACGGCGTGCTCGGCTTGAGCCACAGGAAGGCTGACGCTCAATGTGGTCCAGCTCGAAGATGACACGCTCGCCAATAAGACTTGTTGGCCGTCAAGCATCACCTTCACTGTGGGATTACCCTGGCACGCAACCGCCTTGGCCCGCACTGCGACCGACGTGCCCGGTGCGATGGTTGTAAGAGTACCCGTGGCCGGCGCAGCCGTGGTCAACTTCAGGCCCTTAGCTCCACTGGCGGCACTGTCATCGATGATCTGGGCGCCCGAAGCAATCATGGCCTCGGCTTCCAGGCTGCCGACCGAAGTGGCCGCCAACGACTTAAACACGACATAGCCGCCGATCGCGACTACAAGAGCAATGACTGCGAGGAGTTGCCCTCTGGAAATTTTCTTCTTACCGGTAACGCCAAGCAGGCCACCGGTGCGGCCTGAAGTAGCTTTACTGCGAACAGTCTTTTTGGAATTAGGCATTTTTGTTTTTTGTCCCTTTGTACATAGTGTTTATGCTTCGGGCTAAGATGTCAAGATTTTGCTAGTGCTAGCCGACAATCAAGCGGCTTGCCAGACGGTCAGTTGGCCATCGGGCACCGGCACGACCTGCCGGCTGTGACGGGGGTTCTCCAAAAACTGTTTGATGATCTTGTAGCGGTCCAGGTCAAAGCGCTGCGCTTCGGGTGTCGACTCAACTGTGCCGTCCTCGTACTCCCGCAGCCGCGCCACGAGACACCATTGGTCCACGATGTAGCCGGTCATACCTTCGACTGCCGGGTGCTGTTCCTTGATCAGGACCGGCCCGGGGTAGGGCCAGGCCGCCACCCGCTGCCGTTCGAATGCCGCCCGGAAACGTTCATTATATGAGGCCGGCGGTTCGGTGCCTTCGCACGCCCCATCGCACTTACCCAGCTGCGACTGGAAACAGGCGCGCTGAGTCTTCTCCAGACCGAGCAGTTTGGGACACAACCGGTAGCGCATCGCGGCCGCATGTAGCGATTGACGGGCTCGGGTCTGAGTAGTGTAGACCGCCAGGAGCCCCACCCCCTCCTCGGGTGAAATCTCGCGGGCATCCCGCACGCTGATAGTGGCGTAGCCGTCCGGTGTCTCACTGCCAACCACCAGTGTCATCAGCTTATGCCGGCGCAACATCCGGTTGTAAGACGGCTGCAAGTCCTTGACCATCTCGCTTTCCAGTAGCAGCGCGCTCAGCTCGCCGGCCGTCGGAATCGCCCGCAGCCGTTTTACCTGTTGCGCCAGTTTCAGTTCGCTGCCGCTGCCATAATCTGACGCAAAGTGGCTCATCACGCGCTTCTTCACCGTCACACTCTTGCCCACGTACAACGGCGTGCCATCGTCGGTCTCAAATATATAGACGCCCGGCCCTTCCGGGAGCGCCTCCACCTGCGAGCGGTCGAGTTGACTGGGAATCGACGGCGCCTTGAGCTGCAATTTCACCGCCTCTTCCACCGTGTCCAGATCGAACTCCTGCAACATCAACTGGTAGAACTGCCACAGGCAGTGGGCATCATTGTAAGCGCGATGCCTGGCCGGCGCCTCCAGCCCGTGCCTTGTAATAATGTCTTGCAGCTTGTGCGTGCGAAACTGCGGAAACAGGCGCCGCGACAGCCGCACCGTACACAAAAGTTGCGGCCGGAAGGGGACACCCAGCCGCTCAAATTCCATCTTCAGAAATGAGTAGTCAAAGCGGACGTTGTGGGCCACAAACACGGCGCCCTCAAGGATCTCCGCCAGGTCTTCCGCGATGGCTGCAAACCGGGGAGCATCCTCTACATCTTCGGTCTTGATGCCGGTGAGTCCGGTGATAAAAGGCGGCACCGGTCCATCCGGATGGATCAGCGTCTTGTACGTCGCCACGATCCGGCTCTGCTCAACCCGGACCACGCCCACCTCCAGCACACGACTATTAAAGTGACTGCCGCCCGTCGTCTCGATGTCGACGAAGGCCAGGGGCTGATGCAACACGCTCATGCATCACATCATAGCTCAACTGGTATCTGAAGCGGAGCGGGCGATAATCTAGATTTCGGGCAGTTCGGGAAATGTTTTTTGCATTAGTGCATAAACATGGTCTCGTACCGATTCCGGCGTATGCTCATCTGTCGGCAAGACGATCACGCCTTCGCCGGGGTCATCGGGATGGCGCAGCGCACCGACAGGCTTGTCGCGGTCTGCCCGGTCGCGCTCTATGATCTCTTCGACCGTGTGTTCTTTGGAGCGTTGCGCAGCGATATGGGGCGCTACTGTCAGGAGTAGCTTGAGGGGAGCGTCCGGAGTAACGCCGTTGGTGACGTCGCGGCCGTCGATCACCACATAGCCATCAAACTCGTTGATCTGACGGCGGGTGATGTCATTAACAAACCGGCGTACGGGCACGGGCACCGACACGATCGATGCCGCCATACCGACTCCCGCAGCTTTGAGCTGTTCCTCCATCGAGGCCAGCTGGCCGTCCATCCACACCTGGCCGCCGTGCATCTCGATACGGCGTTTGGTTGCCAGATCGAGCAACCTATCCACCGGCACACTCCGCAGCCGCTTCAGCGCCTCCGCAGTGACCTCTGCGGGCTCTTTGCGACTCTTGCTCTTCACCAGGCTGCGGGTGTATTGCAGACCAGCGTATCCGACCGCTCTATATAAAGAGCCGGTCGAGATATGCAAGACCGGCAGACCCTTCAATCGCATCAATTGCGACAACTCTTCTATGAGACGTCCCTTGCCGGTAGCTGTGCCTCCATCAATCGCCACGATGTGGCGGTTGGTCAATTCCACGCTAAACTGGGCTGGCGTTGCACTCATTCATACACATCATGACATTGTTGCAGTACGTTGTCAATTCTGCGATAATTGCCTCTGTCGTTTCCGTCGGACGCGACTTCTTCGTACCTACCCAGATTGGACGGTGATGACGCATGGCCGCGTCAGCCCCCACGCTCCCCAGTACCGAACGCGGTGCCGCCGACTATGTCCAGCTCATGCTGACTGGCCGCC
Organism: Candidatus Saccharimonadota bacterium; assembly: GCA_029237755.1. Classification (GTDB taxonomy): domain Bacteria; phylum Patescibacteriota; class Saccharimonadia; order UBA4664; family UBA4664; genus JAQZBT01. The sequence continues at coordinate 2,561 of JAQZBT010000045.1, read as the reverse complement.
TCAAGCCGCTCCCCGAGAACCTCTCGAGTGCCGTGCGCGTCGAGCTCGTGTTCAGCCAAATCAGAGAACTGCAGGCGCTGGCTGCGCACCTGGAGTTCGTGTCCCTGGTAGACCTGCTACCCGATGACGTCCCGGTCGAACTGGACGGAGTGGGGTACCGCACACCGGTCCTGCTGCTCTGCTCTGAGTCGTTGAAGGTCGGGGACCGCACCGTTGAGCACCGATACATGATGAGCGCAGACGGTCAGCTGATCCACCTGTGGTGGAACTCCGCGCTCACCCGCAACCGGAGCAGGGTCCAGGTCATCGACCGCGCTGCGTTCTCGATCCAGATGGAGATCGACGCGCTCGGTGTGCCCGTGGTGGCCGGTGTCAGCTCCAAGAGTGCTGGTCTGTTCGAATCGATCAAGACCAACGACCAGGACATAGAGCTCCAAGCCACCCGCTCTCTGCAGCGCTCCACGCTGATCAGCCAGCTGGTCGGGGTCGAGTAGTAGGTACATTCCGGCTCGGGCAGACGCCAAGTCTGCTCCGGGCCGGTCTGGCAGCAGTTATACTCATACATATGAAGATAGGCATATTCGATTCCGGCCTTGGTGGCCTCATCATTACTCACAGCCTGATCCAGGCTCTGCCCCAGTACGATTACTTGTACTTTGGCGATACTGCCCGTGTGCCATACGGCAACCGGTCACAGCAAACGGTCTATGAGTTTACCAAGCAGGGGATCGAATACCTATTTGAACAAGACTGCGAACTAATCATCGTAGCCTGCAATACCGCCTCGGCCGATGCTTTGCGCCGCCTCCAGCAGAGCTATTTGCCGGAACACTATCCCAACCGGCGCATCCTGGGCGTACTGATTCCGGCTGCTGAAGCCGCGGTCGCGGCTACCACCAATCAGAGGGTCGGGGTACTAGCTACCACCAGCACGATCATGTCCAAGGCGTTCGAGCGGGAAATCCACAAGCTGGATCCAGACATCGACATCATGGGTCAACCCGCACCGCTCCTCGTCCCGCTGATCGAAAACGGTGGTGAGCAGTGGGCTCCGCCTATCATCAAGTCATACCTGGAGCCGCTGGCCGGCTGCGACACCATCATCCTGGGCTGCACCCACTACCCGTACTTCAAGGACATTATTCGCGATCAGGTCGGGGAGGGTGTCGCGGTCATCAGCCAGGACGAGATAGTTCCTGCAAAGCTGGCCGACTACCTGAAGCGCCATTCCGAACTCGAGCAGCGCCTTAGCCAAAACCGCACGCGCCGCTATCAGGTCACAGACCTGACAGACGACGCTGTGCGGTTGGCCGATGAGCTAGTGGGTGATGACCCAGAGCTCACACAGATTACACTTTAGCGGCAAGTGTTGGGCCAAGGACTGCAGCCGCGGCGCTCGTAGAGCATCTGAGCACGCATGTCCTGTTCGGCCGGGCTGGCGTTCGAAGGCAAGCCAGATCCGCCCACGCTCTGCCAGGTACCTAGGTCAAACTGGTAGGCGCCGTAGTAGCCGTTGCCCGTGTTAATGGCGTAGTTGCCGCCCGACTCCTTCTGGCGAATGCTGGCAAACAGGCCACCCGCACCAGCAGCATAGTTGGCCGGCTGGGCCGCTACCTGGGCACGCGGAGCCTGATACGTTTGCACAGCCTGCTGCTGCACCGCCTGCTGCTGCACCGGAGCTGCTGTCACCGGCACCGGCCGGTCTTCGGTCGGGCCCTGAGGCACCGTCAATTTCTGCTCCGCATAGATTACATCCGGATTACTCACCTCCGGGTTCACATTCCATAGCGGCTTCCAGCTCTCGAGCTGATACTTGTCCGCGATGCTCGACAGGCTATCGCCCGGAGCCACCACGTGAGTCTTGGGCTCCTGCGTTGGTGGCGTCTCGCCCTCGGCCGCCTGGGCCTGTCCGCTCAAGAACGCAGCGGCCAAAACTCCCGCCGCCAGTGTCAATATTGGTCTGTGCATTACACTCCTTTCCCTCAGGAGAGTGGCCGCGTCAACCGCTTAATCCGCCCTCCATGGTTGTGAACTCGTACACACAAGGCGGAACCCTACAGCAATCGTAAAAGCACTACAATTAGGGCTTTTTATAAACATTTCCATGGCATACGCCGTACCAAACTGTGAGATGTACCAAAAATACGGCCATACCGTTTATGCTTCCATGCCTTAACTTTGTCCGACAAAACTGGCATAAAAGTATAGACAGCGCCGACTGTATTGTTATGTGCTTGGCCAAAGTGGGTAAATCAGAACACGCTTACGCTTATTGACACAGGCTCACGTTTTCGGGATGCTAAAGCACAAGAACCATGTATCTGCGCACGCACCATTTTGCAGCCTTCCTGCTGGTAGGGGCCGTAGTCCTAAGCACCTTCGCTTGGTTGGGTGTCCGCACACCCACAGCTCTGGCCGCCTGCATGAGCGGCACGACCGTAGTTATGGCTGCGGGCACTTCCGGTAACACCTCACTCTCCGGCATCCAAACGCTCAAAGCTCATTCGACCGCCACAACGACAGCCACCTCAATGACATTCCGTATCGCCGCCCCCACCGCC
>JAQZBT010000044.1 GCA_029237755.1 Candidatus Saccharimonadota bacterium | reverse complement strand
CGCTTGTTGAGCTTGTAGCGACCGACTTTGGAGAAGTCGTAGCGCTTGAAGTCGAAGAACATGCCTTCGATGAGCGACTTGGAGTTTTCGACGGTCGCCAGGTCACCCGGACGGATGCGGCGGTAGACCTCCATGAGGGCCTCAGACACGGTAGAGCTGGGGTCTTTCTCAAGGGTCTCTTCGATGTACTTGGTGTCGCCGGTGTCGACATCCTTGAAGAGCTTCTTGATCTCTTCGTCGGTGCCATAACCGAAGGCGCGGAGCAGCGTAGTAATAGGAAGCTTGCGCTTGCGGTCGATCTTGACACTGATGACGCCGGTGGCACTCGTGTCGAGTTCCAGCCAGGCACCACGGCTTGGGATGACCTTGGCACCAAAAAGCTCGCCGCTGGCGGCGCGCTCGGAAGTGAAGAAGACGCCGGGGCTACGGACGAGCTGAGATACCACGACACGTTCGGCGCCGTTGATCACGAAGGTGCCGCGTTCGGTCATCCACGGGTAGTCACCCAGGAAGATCTCTTGTTCGCGGACCTCTCCGGTCTCCTTATTTACCAGCTCAGCCTTGGCCTTGAGCGGCACTTCGTAGCTGGCATTCTTGACCTTGGCGGTCTTATGGAAGTACATCTTTGGTAGTCTTGAGGTTTTTGCGGGTGCGCGCACCTGGTCGAGCCAATGTTACTCCTAACTATTAAATTTAGTACGACTGCCCGACCGGTCGGTGTGCTACCCCTCTTGGCACTGCGCGCGCTAGATATCGATAAATCCCGGGTGGTCGGATACGGATGACCCGCTCAACGAATGTGAGAGCGGGTAATTGTGTTAACACGAGGTTTTTCTAAACACATAAAACTACTGGCGCGGAGCCGCAGTTATCCGATTTAAGCATCCTCTTGTTATCTAGTGTGGGGTAACCCGGGGTGGGTGTCAAGAAGTTTGAAGTGGCGGCTACACATGACTAAGGCCAGGAGATTACCTCCCGGCCTTGTCGGTAGTGCGTTGTGTCCGTGCCAGCTGGGCGGGCGCCTAGGTCCGATCGCAGCCGACCAGATGGGCGAGTTCCGGGCGCTTGACCTCGATCCTGGGGTAACCCGGCTTGACCTGGTATGCGCCGATCAGGAACCACTGGGCGGCCCGGAGCGGCAGCTCGTAGCGCTGGCCGCCGGTCTCGAGCAGGACATGCTGGCGGCAGTCGCAGATGTAGAACACCAGGTCGGTGTCCGGAACTTCGGCCGCAACGGGACCGGCGCCGTCGATCACGATGGCGTGAGTCGTCGGGAGTCCCCACTGTGCCTGATAGACGGTACCCCATCTGAGGTCCAGCGTAGCGCCGGCAGGCGCAGAGCGTTCACTACTCATATCGTTGCTCCATTCTCGGTATGCACGGCGGGCCCGTGCTGATGGCCCCGGAATATTACCGGAAGAATAGATGCTAGGCAAGCTTGTTGTGGGTTCTCATCCAGAAGTATTGGAGGATCGCGAAGATCAGCAGCATGAGACCCAAAACGGTGACCACCAGATTGACACTGGTGAGGTCGGCCAGGATGCCGGCGAAAAACACGGGCAGAGTGGCAGCGATGTTGATCATCATATTTAGGGCGCCGAAGACTTTGCCGCGGGTGGCGTCGGTGGTGTTCTCCTGGAGGATGGTCTGGGAGGCAGCAGAGACGAGCGAGTTCATGAAACCGAGGATCAAGACGAGGCCGGCCACCAGTACGCCCACTTCGGCGAACCGGCCCAGCCACCGTCCCTCGACCTGGTGGTACAGGGTGTTGGACATGCCGAGCAGGACCAGAGCGCTGGCGGCCACGATCAGTCCGACCGCCACGAGCGTGGTCTTGGTGTAGCTTTGGACCAGACGGCCGATAAGTGCCACGCCCAGGACCATGCCGATGCCGGCGGGAATAATGAGGAAGTGCGACGAGTTGCGCAACGGCTCGCCCAGTACGGCGACCGACAAGGCAGGGGCGAGCGCCAGGATGACGCCGAGGCTGGCTTGGGTGATGGTGAGTTGAGTGATCGGGAAGGAGAGGTTGTGGTTGGCCCGGATGACGCGCCAGTTGTTGAGGATTTCGCGGCCGGTGTATTTGACGATCTGTTTGAAGGGCATGCCCTGCGACTCGCGGACATGAATACTGGGCAGGAACCAGCACGAGATGCCGGCAAACAGGAACATGGTCGCCGTCAGCCAGTAAGGTCCGGCGTCGCCGAAGGCAGCGATAACTGGGGCCGAGAGCGAGTAACCGACGACAAACGAAGCGTAGAGGGTAAAGACGAAGAGCGAGTTGGCGCGCAAAAGTTGCTTGGGACTGACGAGGGCCGGAATGGCGGCGGATTCAGCAGGAGCGAAGAACTGCGTCGTGGCGCTGATGACGAAGCTGAGCAGCAGCACCATGGCGAGGTTCTGCTCGAAGATGAGGTATCCCAGGACCAGGACGGCGCGGATAATGTTGGCCGCCACCAGGACGCGTTTTTTGTTCCAGTGGTCGACGTAAACGCCGGCAGCGGCGGCAAAGAAAATCGACGGTATGCCGAAGCTCAGGATAAGCAGGGCGACCGACATGTTGGCGACCCGCGTGCCTTCAGCCAGGTCGAAGACGCGAATGATCAACGCAAAGTTGAGCAAGTGCGTGGCGATCTGGGACAGGATCTGGGCCGACCAGAGTTTGGTGAAGTTGGAGTTGCGAACTACAGACAGAGCTTCGGGGGGTGGTGTTACCCGGGGTGGCCGCCTCTTCACTCCATCCCTCGCGTTACTCGATTACTTTATCGATGACACCATAGTCGGCAGCGGCTTGGGCTGTCAGCCAGTAGTCGCGGTCGGTGTCTTTGTTGATCTTCTCGACGCTGTGTCCGGTGGCCGCGGCCATCATCTCGTCAATGCGGTGGCGCAGGCTGAGGACTTCGCGGGCGGAGATTTCAATATCGGCCGAGGTACCTTCGAAGCCGGAGGAGGGTTGGTGCATCATGATCTTGGAGTTGGGAAGAGCGAAGCGCTTACCCTTCTCGCCCTGGGCGGCGATGATGGCGCCCATGGAAGCGGCGATACCGACGACGATGGTCGAAACGTGCGGCTTGATCAGCTTCATGGTGTCGACGATGGCGAGGCCGGCGTAGACCTGGCCGCCCGGCGAGTTGATGTAGAGCTTGATCTCTTTGTTGGCGTCTTCCGATTCGAGGAAGAGCAGCTGGGCGACAACGAGGTTGGCGACGGTGTCGTCGATGCCCGTGCCGAGGAAGACGATGCGCTCCTTGAGCAGGCGTGAGTAGATGTCGTAGGCGCGCTCACCCATCGAGGTCTTCTCAATGACGGTGGGCACAAGAATTTGGGAAGTGGTTGGCTTCATACTGGTCTCCTTATCTTAGCGAGACAGGCGTTGCACGGCAAATGGTCTCGCTGTTGATATTAGCACTCGGGTATGGCGAGTGCTAGCGGTCAGCAAATTCCAGGAGCTTGGCGATGACCTTGGAGCTCATGAGGTGGTTGTAGACCTCTTCACGAGTGGACGGGTTGTCCAGCTCGGCCTGGGTCTGAGGGTCGGGGTAGTCCTGCTTGAGGCGGGCGATTTCGGCGTCGAGTTCTTCGGCGTTGATGCTGAGGTTCTCCTGGGCGGCGACTTCGGTCAGGACCATGGCGAGGCCAACGCGGCGCTCGGCCTCGGGCCGCATCTCCTGCTCCATGTCGTACTTGGTCTTCTTGGTCAGCTCGAGGTACTTGTCGAGGTTGAGGCCGCTGTAGGAGAGGTTTTGCTCGAGCTCGGAGCGCATGCGGGCAAGCTGCTGTTGGACGAGCGACTCGGGCGGTTTGACGGTCGACTCTTTGAGTAGCTTGTCGAGGACATCCTGCTCGTATTGCTTCGAGATCTGCTCGGCCTTTTCGGCAGTGATGCGGGTGGTGATGTCGCCCTTCAGTTCGTCGAGAGACTTGAATGGGCTGACCTTCGCAATAAATTCGGCATCAACCTCGGGGAGGACCAGGTCGACGACTTTATTGATCTTTACCTTGAACGTAACGACTTCGTTGGCCAGGCTCTTCTCGTGGTAGGTCTTGGGGAAGCGGATGTCGAAGTTCTTCTCGTCGCCCTTCTTCAGGCCCTTAAGCTGGTCTTCAAAGCCGGGGATGAACTGGCCGGAGCCGAGTTGGAGCGTCTGGTTCTTGGCACTGGCGCCCTGGACCGGCTCGCCACCTTTGCTGCCTTCGAAGTCGAAGGTGACCTCGTCGCCCTGCTTGGCGGGGTGCTCGGAATCTAGGCGGGCAGCCTCGCGGCGGCGCAGGTCTTCGATGGTGCGTTCGACCTCGGCGTTGTCCACCTTCACGGCCGGGCGCTTGAGCTTGTACTTGGTGTAGTCGGCCAGCTTGACCTTGGGCATGAGCTCGATCGTGACCTTGTATTCGAGCTGGGTGTAGGGAACGAACTTCTCGAGTGAAACCTGAGGTGAAGAGATTGAGTTGAGTTTGAGTTCTTTGATGGCCTCGACATAGGAGTGCTGAAGGGCATGATCGATGAACTCGCCTTGTACGACCTGTGAACCGAGCTCGCGCTCGACGATCGGGTCAGGGGCCTTGCCGGGGCGGAAGCCGGCGGCCTTGACGCGTTTGCGCAGCTCGTTGAATACCTCCGTTTTGATCGGCGTGAGATTTGCTTCGTTGAGCGTGACGGTAAATACGGCTTGGGTGTCGGTCTGAGAGGTAATCTTGGTTTCCATAGTCTCCCACGTTACCACGAAGGCGGTGGCGGGAAAAGGGTTAACGGCTTGACAAGTGGGCGTTATGGTTATGATTTTGTTTTTCGCTTTTTTATGGTATTTTGGCCGCGTCCGGACGGAACCTTTCCGTCTCCTTTGCTAGGCGGCGACGAGCGCCGCGGAAGGAAGTAGATTTACATGGCACATGCGACCACTACTACGACGCACAGCACAGGAGGTGGCCGAACCCCCTGGCGTCCGATCAGCAGTATTGTGGCGATCGGAGGGCTTCTGGTCATCCTGTTTCTCGCTGTCTTGCTGTTCAACGTCATCTTCGGGTCGGACCTGTGGACAGATCCCAAGTCCGGCTGGGAGTGGTTCTGGAATATCCTGCTGATCGCTGTGATCATCGGTGCGATCGTCTGGATCTGGCGACGGCTGTACAACGGCTGGTTTCGTGCTCTGCTCCTCATAGTCGGCCTGCTAGCTGTGGGTTGGCTGATCGTCTGGCTGATCGGCGGATTCACGATGACGGTCGGAGCCGAGCTCGAGCGAGGTGTCAATCAGGGCACTGAGCAGGCCAAAGAGGTCGGCGAGGATGCCGCCAACAAGATCGAGTGCGTTGCAACGCATGACACCGATGGCGACAAGAACCCCGATGCCACCGACCTCAACGATGACGGTGACGACAAGTGGGACTGGAATGAAGCCCGGGACCAGGGTGGTGATCCGTGCTTCAATGAGTGGCTCAACCCGATGCCGGAAGGCTTCCCGGCTGATGCTGTTCCAAGTGCGGACGCTGCGGATACGACGCCAGCTCCGGATGGCCGGTCATCGCCTAGTCCAAGAGATCAGTCCCCCACCACAAGTGGTCAGCCGTCTACTCCAACCGCTAACCCGAGCACGCCGACGCCCACACCCAGTGGGACGGCCTCGTGCAACACGGTGCCGACTGAGCCCGACAAGTCCTTGCAGGTGCTGGTTGATCCCAACACCAACGGGACACCGGACCAGCTCCGATTGCTCAAGGAGAACGGTGCCGACACAGTCATCATGGACCAAGATCCTGGCGATCCTGGGGCGTGGCTGACTGATGCGCAGTGCATTGGTCTGCTCGGCGGCGCGAGCTACGACGGGGCCTTTGAGTCGGGAGATGATGCAGCCACGCAGTTCGCCCAAGCCATCAGCGGCCACGCGAACTACAAGTACGGGTTGATCAACTTCAACCTCGCACAGGTCAACGGCGAGGCAAACATCGGCGAGGCCAACCGGCGGATCGAGCTTCTGAAGTCGGCCACCGGCGGCAAGACTGTGTGCATTCAGGTCAACCTGGACTACCGAGGCAAGGCCCAGGTGAAATACCTGAATGAGTTCGAGACCGAGTGTGTGATCGTGGGCTTGTTCCCCTTCAGCAACTTCCCCGGTTCCACCATGGAGGCTCTGGAGAAGGTGGCGGGTCCGGTCAACGAGGCCAACCCGTCGTCCGAGGTCACCGTCGGGGTCCAGGCCTTCGAGAACTCGGGCGAGAAGCCAAGTCCCGAACAGGTCGGAGAGATGGTGGACAAGCTCCAGAGTGGCGGCGACGTGGACAACGTGCTGCTGATCACTGAGGGCAGCAACACCATCGACAACCTGCCGGAAGCCGTCAAGAGAGCGAATACCGCTCTGGCTGCCTGAGCGGCGTTGGCGCCGTTTCCGTTCGGACAGGCGGCGGGGGAGGTTTTACTACTCCCCCGCCGTCAGAACGCAATTATTGAAAACGACCCCTATGACGGGGTCGTTTTGTGTATGAGTGCCTGGTGCGGATGAAAGGACTCGAACCTTCACGGGTTGCCCCACTAGCTCCTAAGGCTAGCGTGTCTACCATTCCACCACATCCGCATATCAATCTCGCTTGTAAAAGCTCAAGGCGGTGTCGCCATAGACCTTGTGCTGCGCGAGCTCAATAGATGATAGCACCGGTGATGGCGTGCGGCTACTGTGAGAGAGGGCGAGGACCCCGCCGGGCTTGAGAAAAGCGCTCAGGCGCTGGATGGTGTCGGTGTCAAGTTGGGTGTAGGGCGGGTCGGCGATGATTAGATCGTAACGCTCTTGATTGGACTGTTGAGCGGGTGAAGCGAGCCAGGTAGCTACCGTCATTTGGTGCAGAACATAGCCCCAATCCAGGCCTAGGGAGTGGGCGTTGGTCTCAATGGTGCGGGCCACCCGGTCATTGGCCTCGATAGCGTCGACCAGTACGGCGCCTCGGGAGGCGGCCTCGAAGCCGGCGGCACCGGAGCCGGCATATACGTCCAGTACTGTCAGACCGTTAGCTGGCCCAATGACATCGAAGATGGCGGCGCGGACCTTCTCGGATAACGGGCGCACACTGCGGGACTTGGGCTGCTCGAAGGGCCGCCCTCTCAAGTTGCCGGATATTACCTTCATGCTGCGGCCGCGTGAGACTCTGATACGACGATTTGTTTGCCAGCTTCGAGCAAAGCCATGAGCCAGATAACGCCGATGGTACGGGCGGTCTGGGGAGCGAGCTGGTTTTTGATCATACCGGCGAGGTCGTTGTTCCAACCTTCCTGGTAGAAGCGTTCATATAGATCCAATGAGGCGACTTCGCGGGCTTCGGATTTGAAGTACTCCACTGCTCCGACTTGCATGGCGTGGGCGAGTTCGAGGTCGTCAAACTCCGGGCGGATGGGAAATACGAGTAGAGCGAAGGCGATGCCGAGTTCGAAGTTCATATGAGTGCTCATGTGCCCTTTGGCGCCCCAGATGGCCCAGTTTTTGCGGGCACTGGCGACATACTTGCGGACATCGCCGTTGGCTTTGGCGGCGGCTTCGGCGATCTTGTCTTCAAGCGGAAAGTGGTGGGCTGGGGTGAGGCCGTCGCCAATATAGTGAGCGGCCCAGGAGGCTTCGAAGGCGGAGCGGATGAGGTCGCCTTGCTTCAGGCTCTCGACGAGGGCGGTGTAGTGATTTGCAATATGGATCGGGACCTCGCCGCTGTCGGCGTGGGGGTCATAAAGGTGGCTGGGGTTATGGTCGTCAGTGGTCTTGTACTTGAGACCTGACTTCACTTTGATGCCGTCGGGGC